>CALFQW010000067.1 GCA_937919305.1 uncultured Candidatus Saccharibacteria bacterium | reverse complement strand
AACGATGCGCAAGCCGGCTTGCCTGACTGGATCGCTTCGTGCCAGTTTTCAAAATGCCCTCGCCTTTCGATGTGCGGCATGTCGTAACCATCGAGAAGATCATTCGGGAATACCAATGGACTGCCGCCGTGTGAATGGACGATGGCTCCCGTTTCGCCAACAAACAATGTCCCCTGTTTAGGCAACTTCAGGTCAGATGGCAGGTACTCGGAAGTCGAGAGCGGCGGCTTCCCCGCTTTACCATCGCGCCAGACATAAGGAAGCAGGTCGCCGGTGGTGTATTCGGTTCCTGCAAACTCGTATTCGATCGTATTACCTGGTTGCCATGTCTCGGGGTTGGGAGCCACGCCGAGGCTTCTGACTGCCACGGGTGGAGCAACACCCAGTGTCGAGACCATTGGCTCAAAAATCCTGAGCCAAACGCATCCCCAGCGCCAAGTCGATCGATAACCGGAACATCCTCGTACATACCTGCCTTTACAAGTGTTTTTCCATCGCTTGCGCAAACACCATTTGGCCCATCAGATACGATTACGACTGAGCAATAATTCAAACCGTGCCGTACGAGCTCCTCAATACTGTCGCCCTCCACTAGCTCTTGCATCTCCTCTTTGTTTAGGCACAACACTTCGATGTCGTGGAGTAAGCTTTTGAGCTTTTCAGGTTGAGAGAATTCAGTAGCTGCCGGATTTAGCATAACCTTTATACCACGACTCGCCGCCTCATGCACTATTGACTCGAGTGTACTAAAATGCCCTAATGACGTCGGATATACCCAATTCGCCCCGTCCAGCGCACTGTAAAGCTCTTCAACGTCAGTAGTTCGAGGAACAGTACCATGATAGTTCAAAATAGTCCTCTCGCCGTTTGTAGCGAGCATGATAGTGGAGTAGCTCACATGAGCACCAGCTATCTGCGAAACATAGTGAGTATCTACCGACTCGTTCTCTAAATCACGCAGCACATTCTGAGACGCTGGATCATCACTGCCTAGCACCCAAACATATCGAGCGTGTAAGCCCTGTCTAGCGAAAGTGACGGCCGTGTTGGTTGCGTTACCCCCTGTAGTAAAATGCATCTCGCTGATGTCCATCTTCGCCCCTAGAGGAAGGTGTGCATACAGCACTTTACCCTCTCTGTGCGGATCAAATTCATCATCACGCAGAAATACATCTTGCGCGGCTTTTCCCATGCAAACAATCGTTGGTGTATCAGTGCTACCCATCTGCAACAGATTATAGCAGAGTAAGCATAAGTTCGTTAGGTCGTATTATTTAACAGCCTTACCGACTGCCCCAAAAGCTTTCAGTTTCTCCTCAACGACAACTTGCACAGCATCCTTCACTTCATCCATCAACTTGACTAATGCAAACTCGTCAGGATTCTCTTTGAGTACTTTTTCGACAGTATTACGGAACGCAACGCGCATATCGCTATTGATATTTATCTTGGTCACGCCGATCTTCACTGCCTCTTCGAAGTAGTGTAGCGGTGTTCCAGAACCTCCATGGAGAGATATAGCGCACGGCAAAGCCTCACGGATCTCTCGTAGTAGATCGAGATCTAATTCCTTAGGTACAGGATACTTACCGTGCAAGTTCCCGACAGCAGCAGCAAATGTATCGATGTTCGTCGCACTCACAAAAGCACTAGATCCATCGGGCGTTGAAAATGTTTTTTTGATTTCTTCATAATCGATTGTTTCTTTGTGCAGATTGCTACTTCCACCGAAATAATGGGGCTCTGACTCGACGAGAGCGCCAGTGAACCTCGCGTACTCAACCACCTCTCGAGTAGCGGCAATTATCTCTTCATCACTTGCGTCGTGGTTTGCTTGAGACACGTCGATATGTATAAACTCAAACCCCGCATCAATTCCGCGTTTCGCTGCTTCTACACTCGGGCTATGATCGAGGTTTACATACATCTCAACACCATACTCATCTTTGTAATTATCGACCATGTCGCGGATGTTCTCTAAGCCAAGTGCATCTACTTCTCCCTGGCTTACTTCAACAAGAAGAGGTGCGTTGAGATGTTGTGCTGCACGAGCAACTGCTATGAGCGTCTCTTGGTTATCAATATTGAACGCTCCAAGCGCAAAATGTTGTTGCCGAGCGCGTTGATATGCATGCCTTGCTCTCATACAATTATCACGCATTTGTGCTATCGATAGAGACATTTACTTCTCCTTGCTTTTACTGTCGTGGTTATTTATTACGGCTCGGACACTTTTCGCGATACCATTCGCATCGAAACCAAACTTTTTCATCAACTCATCCGGCTTTCCAGTCTCGCCAAATCTATCTTGCATCCCTATGCGATGGAGCCGAGTTGGACACTTCTCAGAGAGTAATTCGGCGATAGCACCTCCGAAGCCGCCCGCCATTTGCGCTTCCTCTACAGTTACCGCCAGGTTTGTCTTCTTTACGCTGGTCACAATAGTCTGCTCATCAAGAGGTTTGATCGTCGGAACATGCACAACCTCAACATCTAACCCCTCTTCAGCGAGTATATCCGCAACTAACAAGCACTGGTACGTCAGTACACCTGTACCAAATAAAGAGATGTCTGAACCTTGTCTTAGAACATACGCTTTACCTATTTCAAACGGCGTTTCGCTAGTTGTAAAAACTGGACTGGCTTCGCGTGCCAATCGTATATAGCTAGGTTTCCCATTTTTTGCTATAGCAAGCGTTGCTTTCTCGGCCTCTATACTGTCGCCCGGCGCTATCACTACCATATTTGGCAAGACACGCATAAGCGCTATGTCCTCTAGCATCTGGTGTGTTGCACCGTCTGGACCAACTGACACTCCAGCATGTGCCCCGACTATTTTGACTGGCTGATCATTCAAACAGGCTGTAGTCCGTATCTGCTCCCAATTTCTACCAGGACTAAATGCACTATAGCTGGCAGTGAACGGTATTTTGCCCATTGCAGCCATGCCGCTCGCTACGGTAACCAGGTTTTGCTCAGCTATTCCAACTTCTATAAATCTTTCGGGATGCGCCTCACGGAAGACACTCATCTGAGTAGACTCCGTCAGGTCTGCACAAAGGGCGACGACATTCGTATCGTCATCACCGGCAAGCTTCAGTCCTCGGCCAAACCCTTTACGATTTGGCTCGCTTTTTATGTCTACTTTTCCGATGTCAGCAGATAAATGCATTTGACTCATATGATCTTCCTATTCATGCTCGCCCTTTATTTTGCCTTTTAGTGTTCTCAAATCATGCAGTGCCCGTTTTGCTTGATCATGATTTGGCACACCCACACCGACAGCGCCACCATGCCAATGATAGTCATACTCCATAAACGAGACGCCTTTACCGGGAACTGTATGCGCAATGATTACACTCGGTTGGTTACTTATTGCTCTTGCCATTGATAAAGAATCGATAATACTCTCTATATTATTGCCATCGATCTCTTGCACATGCCAACCAAAATATTCCCATTTTCCCTTGAGGTCTTCTAAAGGCATGACGTCTTCGGTTGTACCGTCTATCTGGATGTTATTCCTATCGATGATACCTATGAGATTATGTAATTTATATTTACCCGCGAACATGGCCGCTTCCCAAATATTTCCTTCGTTTAACTCACCATCCCCCATGACGGTGTACACCCAGCGATGCGCCTGATTATCGAGGTACTTCAAGCTATACGCCATACCCGCACCCTGACTGAGGCCACTGCCCAGCGGACCCGACGTGTTTTCAAGACCAGGTAGTTTTGTACGCTCAGGGTGACCCTGCAGTCGAGACCCGAGCTGTCTCAGTGTCATTATTTCTTCTTGAGGAAAGTATCCTGAACGCGCCAGAGCTGCATAATGAACTGGGACGCAATGACCATTACTCAGTAGCAGGATATCTCGATCGCTCCATGATGGGTTCTTAGGATCATGCCTAAGTGTATGAAAATAAAGCGTTGTGAAGATGTCCGCTAAGTCCATAGGGCCGGCACTGTGACCGCTACCAGCTCTCTCGAGCATACGTATGATGTCTTCTCGTATGGTCTCTGCCATCCGCTCAAGTTGCACTAAAGTTAGCTGTGTACTCATATCTTCAACTAGTTTAGCACAAGCATTTTACGAGACGAGATGACTGAGTTGCTCATAACTCTTAGCCGGATGTTCAGATCGTGAAATACCAGCACCGACATTGATTACATCAATTCCAGCATCTGCTAATTCTTTAACATTTGTCGCGTTTGCTCCACCGTCCCAGCCGATTTCGATGTTATTTTTTATACTTCGAATCTGCTGGACTTTTGCTAGTTGCTGCAGGTCTGCGACACCGCCGAAAGTACCGAGGCTTCCAGCGAATATCAATACATGATCAAGTGCGTCGAGGAGATGCCTCACTGTCTCGACTTTTGTATCCTGCAATAGAGCCACTCCAGCACGGATCCCATTACCCTTGATGATATCGATGGTTCGTAGCAAATCGCCATTTGCCTCCGCGTGCACGATGATCAACGATGGCCGAAGTCGAATAAGCGCCTCTACACTGTCCAGTGGATTTGAGTACATAAGATGTATATCAGTTTCTATATTTTCCGGCAGCCATACGTCACCGAGACGTATTGACTCGGGTGAAGCAAACACTCCGTCCATCAAGTCGATCTGTACGCGTGATGCGAAAGGGGTAATTCTTTCTAGCTGTTGCCTATACTCGTGAGGGTTAGTACTTGTCGGCGTAACACTAGGACTGATGACGGGCATCTATCGACGGCTGCCAGCAAATAAGAAACCAAGCAGCATTCGTATCGGAATCGTCAATATAGGAACAAACACGATCCAGGTGAGTGGATCGACACGGACGTAGATGTCGCTGCTCACAACAAGATTTGGTGCTATGTAAAGGAACGCAACGAACAAGTCCGCAATAAACAAAACAAAATGATCGAGCCAATGCATCAATGGGTAAGCTCTGGCCACCATCACGTATCCAAAATCAAGGGTCAGAAAAACACCAAGGGTATATATAAGTGACTTTAGTTCGTTGTCGAACAATGTAGCTGTGCTCGCTTCAGTCGAAGCAATCATGAACACTACAAACGCTACAAACCCAAATAATAGTGCCCTTGTCGCAGTTCCCCAAAACGATAGCTCAGCAAGTAGTCGATGGAGCGTAATCGTTGGGGCTTTTCTCTTCTTTCGAGACTGTTTCGTTGCTTTAGAAGACGTTGGTTTTTTCTTTTTTATAGCCATATGCTTTTTATAATACTTGCGCAGCTGTATCTACGCAAGCTCATCTAGCTCTCTATTTCGTCGAATGTACCGTTCAGCATTTGCAAACGGTGTCTTTAGCCACGTATCAACGATAGCATGCCAGGTAGCAGGTTCATTATCAAGAACATCTGAAGGCAAGCATAAAATATTACTATCGTTATCATTTCGAGTTAGACGTGCTTGTTTCTCATTCCATATCACACTCGCCCGTATTCCTCGAAATCGATTAGCAGCCATTGCCATCCCTTGACCGCCACCGCACAGTAATACCGCCCGCGCTTCATTGCTAGGATCGCCGACGACCTTCAGCGCAGCCGCTTGAGCAAACTGAGGAAAATCATCACCAGGATCTAACTCTGCATCACCAACATCAAATACCTCATAACCGCGCTTCGAAAGATACGCAAACAACTCACCCTTCAGATGGTAGCCATTGTGGTCGGCTCCGAGATATATGTTCATGCTCAGGACGCTTTCGCGATATCTGCAGTCAGCTCAACGAGTCTGTTACTGTAGCCCCATTCGTTATCATACCAAACACAAACCTTTATAAGGTTACCCCCAACGACTCTCGTTAGAGCAAGATCTACCGTCGCCGAGTGACTGTTTCCGGCGTAATCGCTTGAGACAAGAGGCTCTTCTGATACATCGAGTATCCCTTCATAATACGGTTCTTTCGCCGCTTTCTTAAATGCATCATTAACCTCTTCGACCGTAACCTCTTTCGAGAGCAATGCCACTACATCGCTTATTGACACAACTTGGGTAGGCACCCTCATAGATATGCCATCAAATTTCCCTTTGAGTTGCGGCAACGCCTTAGTCACGGCTATTGCAGCGCCAGTGCTGGTTGGCACTATATTTTCAGCGGCGTTTCGACCTTCCCTCAGGTCCTTCTTCGGTGCGTCTTGTAGTGCTTGTGAGGCCGTATAACTATGCACAGTTGTAAGTAGTGATTTTGTGACACCGAACTCAGCATCGAGGACAGCCATCACTGCACCGAGGCTATTCGTCGTACAGCTTGCATTTGAAACAACCGGCGTGGCGTCCTTCAGCCCGTCCTCGTTTGCACCGATAACTAGCGTGTCGACACCATCGCTTTTGGTTGGCCCGCTTATTACAACTCGTTTTGCACCAGCTGTGATGTGCTTACCTGCCCCTTCGGCATCAGTAAAGAAACCAGTGGACTCGATAACAACATCAATACCCATCGCTTCCCAGGGTAGCTCAGTGGGATCACGTTGGCCTAAAACTTTTATGTGGCGTCCGGCTACTACAATTCCCTCGTCATCAAAGTCGACATCCTTGCCATATGTGCCGTAGTTGCTATCGTGCTTCAACAAATAAGCTAGTGTTTTCGTATCCGTCAGATCATTGATTGCTACAACCTCGATATCACTTCGATCATCAGCAATCTTGAATGCATTACGGCCTATCCGACCAAATCCATTTATGGCTACTCGCTTTTTCACTTTCCCACCCCTTCTTTAATTGTCGTAGTTATGCTTATCGGCATTATAGCATTACTAGCATTCATCGTACCAGGAGTAGTATTTCCATATTAAACAACGGTTCTTTCGGTATAATAATCAGATGAAACCAAGGCAACTACTCGAGCAAGCAAAGCCTGTACTCAGTGAAGATCAACTTCTCGAGCTCAAGAGCGCCGTATACTTCGCAACCAAAAAACACGAGGGGCAAAAACGAAAGAGTGGTGAACCATACGTTTCCCACCCGCTAAGCGTAGCTTCGATACTGATGGAATGGGGTATGGATTCAGATACGATCATAGCCGGCGTTTTGCATGACACCATAGAAGACACAGATTCTTCTCTCATCGAGATAGAAAATGAATTTGGACGTGACGTAGCGTTCTTGGTTGATGGAGTCACGAAAGTTTCTGCGGCACGTTCTGGGATGCGGGATTTGAACAGCTACCTCCCTACTACAACTGACAACCTTACGAAACTATTAATAGCGGTTGGCCAAGATGTTCGAGTTATTATCATCAAACTCGCTGATAGGCTTCACAACATGCAAACGCTCGGATATATGCCGCCTGCTAAACAGATTAAGATATCTCGTGAGACGCTACAGGTTTTTGCACCGCTGGCCGACAGATTAAATATGGGCCGTGTTCGCGTGCAACTAGAGGAAATAGCTTTTTCATATCTCCGGCCTAAGACATTTACTAAGCTCAAGAAACTGTCCAAAGACCACCTCGGAAAAAGCCACCGTAAACTGAGCCGCGTTCGAAGCGATATAACAGATCGGCTCAAGCAAGAAGATATATCCTGCACAATAGACGGAAGAATAAAAAGTATCTATAGTCTGCACAAGAAACTGAAAAAAGTTGGCGATATTGATAATGTGTATGACCTCATTGCTCTACGTATCGTGGTAGATGATATCGATACGTGCTACAAAGTACTCAGCATACTGCACGATACATACGAACCGCAGGTCGAGAGGATCAAAGACTATATTGCACGACCAAAACCGAACGGCTACCAGAGCCTGCATACAACGGTAATGACAGAGCAGGGTCAGCTCGTTGAATTTCAAATACGAACAACCGCAATGCATGAGTACGCAGAAAAAGGGCTTGCGGCTAGCTTTCACTACAATGAGCAAAAATTAACCGATGCATACAAGACAGGAAAGATCGCCTCTATGCCAGCAAACCTTGACTGGATTACTCAGTTGCAAGAAATGGCAACTCAGGTAAGTGAAGGAAAAGAAATCAGCGCAAATCAACTCAAAATAGACCTCTTTGGTGATCGTATGTTTGTTTATTCACCGAAGGGCGATATATATGATATGCCGACAGGGGCATATCCACTCGACTTCGCGTACAGGATCCATAGCGATCTTGCGAAACACACCACTGGGTTCAAAGTAAACGGTAAGATGATACCGTTCACAAAGAAACTACAGCATGGCGATACGATCGAAGTCATCACAAAACGTAGTGCCCTGCCGAAGCAGGAATGGCTAAATCTCATCATTACCCGTCATGCCCGGGATAAGCTGCGCTCGCAGCTGAACGCAAATCAAAAGACCTCGTAAGATACTACGAGGTCTTCAGGTGATTTCAAACTCTAACCAACAGTTGGCGGGCTTGCGGGTGGTTTTTGATCCTGATCAGCTGCTTCTTGTTCAGGATTGAGATAATCACCCTGTTGGGGCTGGCTTATTCCATTCAGCGAATCTTGGGGTGTCGCTGTCTGGGGCTCAGGTGCTGCTGACGTAGCGGTTTGAGCGAAACCATCAGGTGACGCTTGGGCAGATGCGCTCATATTGTTTTGTGGCACCTCTGTATTAACTTGAGGAGTTGGTGTGTTTACGCCTTGAGGTTGAGCGCCTAGTGAACTCGTCTCTGCAGACTGATTATCAGGTTGCTGCATATTGCCGTCACCAAGTGGTTCGTTAGAGTCGGCTTGCTGGTATTGGGCGCTGCCGAAGCCGAGAAGCGGATAGCCAACTATAGGCAGGAGGAGAAGGAGGAGTGTTGTTCCTACACCTTTACCATATGCCTTAGATAAATCATGAGTAATTATGATTGCGACAACAAAATTCACGAAAGGAATCAGTATGAGCACGAGCCACCATACCGGACGTTTTATGATCTGAAGGAATACTACGAAGTTGTATATTGGTACAATAGCTGCCCAGCCTGGCTTTCCAGCTTTTGAGAATATTCGCCAAAGTGACGCATAAATGAGCACCAGTATTGCAACATTGAACAATAACCCGACTATATTTAGTTCACCCGCGCCACTCGCGACTGATGTTGTATACGTTTCTCCAGGCATCTTGATTTACTCTTTCTTATTCTATTAATGCTGATTTCTAGTTCTTCAGTATAAGCACAAGCTTAACTATGCACAAATCAGGCAGCGGTTTTATACCGCTCTATGCACTCTAGTATTACAGAACGAGCCTCTTCAGCGTCACCCCAACCGAGCACTTTTGTGGATCCAGGTTTCTTGAGATCCTTATAGTGAGTAAAGTGATGTTCTATCTTTTGTCGCCATCGTTCATGAAGATCGTTCATGTTTGTAATCGCATTGTCAGTATTTCGATCATCTTCAGGTACGACAACCACCTTGTGGTCAGCTTCAGCATCATCTTCAAATTTCAAAATTGCGATAACGCGAGCCTTCATGAATACGCCTGTTGGCACCGGGTCATTGGTGAGTATCAGCGTATCAAGTTCATCTCCGTCTTCGTCGAGTGTTTGCGGTATAAATCCATAGTTAACAGGCTTGGCAAAAATGCTCGGCTCAACTCGATCTAGCTCAAAAGCTGCAACCTTGCGATTCCATTCGACTTTCAGTGTTGACCACTTTGGAATCTCTACAACCGTGTTCACTATTCCATTTGCCACATCACCGGCATCGAGCACTTTATTAAAATCTGGCATCAACTTCTCCTTATTTCTATCTGTCTTCTTATATTTAGTGTAGCAGTTTTAAGGTAACAAAGGCTATAATGCTGTAGTGGCTTACAGTTATAAACGTCTTACACCACTGCAGTACATCGCAGACATTACAGAAAAAATACCTCGAGCTCAACGTCGTATATCATTCGTCGCCCTAGAGCTCGAACAAGATGACATCACCCGTCCAGTGATCGACGCCCTCTGCGATGCAGCAAAACGCGGCGTCCAAGTGAGTATGGCCGCAGACAGCTTTACCTACATTGAGCCGAGTAAAAAAAGTTTTTTAAAGACTGGACGAGATCAAAAGATCAAGCAATCGCGATTGTTGCAAAAAAAATTGTCCTCATCGGGAGTCACTTTCAGCTGGCTTGGTAAATTTAGCGCTCTTCTCTTCTCTGGGCGGACACATAGCAAGTGGCTCGTTATAGACGACGATGTCTACTCTTTTGGTGGTGTCAACATGAAAGCGAAAAGCACGGGCTATGTCGACTATATGTTCCATGTCAAAAATGCGGATCTAGCGAATAAGCTGCATGCGGAGCAAGATAGGATATTACACGCTGAAAAAACAAATTCTCGGTATCGATCTCATCGATTTGGTGACGACGACAACATGGTGCTCATCGACGGTGGGATACTTGCTGATTCGATCATCTATAGGCGTGCGAACTATTGGGCGCAACGTGCAAAACACGTACTATTTGTCTCACAATACTGTCCGACCGGAAAACTCTCGCGAAATCTCAAGAAAGCCGATAGTGATTTGTATTTCAATCATTGGTCAACGGCGGGCCTCATAAACAAGTTCATCATTTTGCTGGGCATGAAACTATCTCAGCATACGACTAGCTACAACAGACGACGTTATCTTCATGCAAAGTTTATTGTCTTTACTCTCGATGACGGGTCAAAAGTAGCTATTACTGGCTCACATAACTACACAAGCTCTGGCGTACTCTTCGGAACCAGAGAGATAGCCCTAGAAACTACTGATAAAAGTATCATTAAGCAACTCGAAACATTTTATAAGCAATCGGTGAGGTAAACTAAACCATGCTCATCATAGGTCACAGAGGCTCGAGAGGAACGCATCAAGAAAACTCTCTTTCTTCACTGCGTGAAGCGCTTCGCGCGGACGTGGATATGATCGAATTTGATGTACGCCTGACAAAAGATAAGGTGCCTGTACTTTGTCATAGCTTAAGACTATATGGCACAAGAAAAACCGAACTAGCACTATTACGCCGATACACATACGCAGAATTGCAAAAACGCACCGCGGGTTCTGATCATCCAATACTCTCCCTTGAGAAAGCTCTCGATGAGTTATTCGGTACAGTGATTTTAAATATCGAAGTCAAAGAGCGAACAGCAGTGAATGCTGTTATCAAGGTAAGTAAAAAACACGTTCACAAAAAATCAGATTGGGACAAGATACTATTCAGTTCTAGTAAGCCGCTAGTGCTCGCAGCCATACGAAGGAAGTGTCCCGAAGCGGCACTAGCATTCTTGAGCCGCAGAGGAAGTTTGCTGTTTGCCGTACTGCATCGAGCTATAGATCTCTCTGCCGTAGGGTTCCATCGACTCTACACGAGCAGGCTAGCGCTCCATACTGCGAAAGAGCTTGGTTTGTTTACATATGCATACACCGTCAACAGATCTTCGGCGGCCAAAAGGCTAATCGATCGAGGTATTGATGGGATAGTTACTGACTACCCTGCACAGTTGGTCGAGTCTTTGCGCAATAAAGACTAGAGCTTACCTTCTAAATACTCACGTATTTTCAAGGCTGCCGTGGCACCCTCTCCTACTGCGCTCGCTATTTGCATAGTAGCACCGCTGCGGACGTCTCCGCTAGCAAACACACCCTTCACAGATGTCTGCAGGTTTGAATCTGTTTCTATAAATCCGTAGTCGTCGAGCTTAATGCCTGATGACTTGAGAAAATCAGTATTTGGAAGTAATCCGATGAACACGAAAACCCCATCGCAATCTAGTTCTATTGACTTTCCTGCTTGTTTTCCTTTTATGCCGGATACGGTCTTACCATCTGTACTCGTGATCTCGTCTGTGGTTAGACCTAAATGGACGGTTATCTTGCCGTTATCAACGTATTGCTGAAGCTCATGTTGCAGCACCTCACTGGCTGAGATCTCAGATCGCACAGCAAGATCGATATGTGAAGCAAATTTAGTTAAGAATATAGCTTCTTGTAGCGCAGAGTTACCACCCCCAACTACAACGAGCTTTTTGTCACGATAAAATGCTCCGTCACATGTTGCGCAGTAGTGAACACCGCGCCCGTAGTATTCCGTCTCTCCTGGAATACCGAGCTTTTTGTAGTCACTACCGGTTGCAACTAATACTGCCTTGGCCCTCACAACATCGCCGGTTGTAGAGAGGGTAATACTCTCATCGTCACGCTGGATACTAGTGATTTCACCATATTCAATGACAGTTCCAAATCTAACGGCTTGATCTTGAAGCTGTTGGGCGAGATCCATACCCGACACTCCTTTTGAGAAACCTGGGTAATTATCGACCCAGTCTGTTATCGCTGCAAGACCTCCAACCGCACCCTTTTCGTACAGTGTCGTCTCTATGTCTTCTCGTGTCGTATATACAGCTGCTGCAAGCGCGCTTGGTCCTGCACCAACAACTACCAGCTCTTTCGTATCACCTTGAACTGTTTTACTCACTATCAACTCCTTATGCTATAGCGCTCATGAGAGCGCCGGGGTTCCAACCAATGCTCGCAACGCGTTCATTACCATTTTCATCAGTAACAGTGACTACGGGAACCGTTCGAGCGCCACTTTTTGCGATGACGTTTTGCTCAGCCTTTATATCTTCATCAAGATTTACGACGCTATATTGCTGACCTTTCATGTCAAGTAATTTCTTCACCTGAACGCAATAAGCACATGTCGTTCGAGTGTACACAGTTATTTTTTTGCCCATAGTCTTTGTTCCTATTTTTAAAGCTAATGCTTTCATTATATAGCGCCCAGAATACGGTTCAATACGCTATATGTTGTGTTTTTTATTTAACTTCGACAAGTTGAACTATAAACGCAAGTGGTTCATTCGGACCGATATTCGGTGGGGACCCTGCTTCCCCGTAGGCTTTGTCTGCAGGTATCACTAGCTTCACAACCGAGCCTTGCTTGATGCCAGTGAGCCCCTCTGTCCAGCCAGATATTACACCGTTGAGGCTAAATTCTATAGGCTCGGTGGTGCCGTTCTGGTTCGAGCTATCAAATATCTTTCCGTCACTAGTCCAACCGAAATAATTTGCCTTTACTGTCGACTCAGCTGCTGCAACAGGTCCATCACCTTCTGATAATACTTCCACTTGTAGATCGGTCACCGCTGCTTTATCGAACGGATCAGCGCTATAACCCTCTAAGGGCTGTGAAGAAGCAAGTCTTGCTTTTGCAGCTTCCTCAGCTTGTTTTTGATATTCTTCGAGTAATTGCTGCTGAGACTCGGCTTCTTGTGACTCAGAATCATTCACAAGAATCGGTAAGAAAAATGAGCCCAGGGTGCCAAATAACATTATCCCGGCGATTGCCCATATACCTATCCTTTGGCCTTTACTAGTCGCCATACATCTCCTCCATTTCTAATTCATGCACTTGATAGTTCATTATAACTGATTTGCTGTTACTATTTCGCTGACAAAGTCACGATATTTGCAGGACGCTCTCCGCTAGCGAGCTGATGAATGAGCGGCAAATAACTGCTGTAGTACCTAAGATTTTCGGTCGTGAGTTCATTCACTTTCACCCAAGTAGGTATGAACTGATTGTTCTGGTTCATGATATATGCTTCTTCTGAATTCACTTGCAGCTCTGGAGCAAAGTCATCACTTACCGTCGCCGAAAAGATGTAGTGCGTAAACACTTTACCCTCTCTATAGCCAACCTGAATAACATTCTCGAGTTTTGCTCCCATCTCCTCATAGAGTTCCCGAACGACTGCATCAATCGGATCTTCGTTAGCTTCGATGCCACCACCAGGAATACTATAGTACTCTATCCATTCACCAGTAGTACGACTGAATCTTTTGCGGTACATGACCAGCAACTGATCTTCACGAAAAACTAGCGCGCGACCACTCCGGCGCGGAGACATGAATTTAGATATATCAAACATATGAAACAGTATCTCATCTTATGGCGTAAAAAGCCATTTGCGCCCTCAAAGCATAAGGCGTATGATGCATACAACACTCGTCATGGAAATAACAAAAACAGGGCTCCAGATTGTCCGCGATACAAACCTAGCAAAAGCCGTTGCTTCATACAATAATCCACGCCTGCTCGATGACGAGGTAGCCTCCCTCATTCACTTCGCACTCAGTCCCGTCCGCTCTCACCACCTTCGGATGCACCCCGAAGAACGGCCGCGTCGCTGAACCGGGCTTCGTGGTCGTCATCCCTGGAAGCGGTGTGATCAGGATGCCGCCCGTCTCAGTCTGCCACCAGGTGTCGACTATCGGACATTTTTCGCCTCCCACATGCTCATGGTACCACATCCACGCCTCAGGGTTGATTGGCTCTCCGACCGTTCCAAGCACCCGAATAGAGTCCCTCTTGTAGCGAGTTACCGGCTCTGTACCGTGC
>CALFQW010000066.1 GCA_937919305.1 uncultured Candidatus Saccharibacteria bacterium | reverse complement strand
ATTCGAACCTCTCACCTCCACAACGTCAATGTGGCGCTCTAGCCAAATGAGCTAATCGCCCTCAAGGTATGAGTAGCAAAGAGATAATAGCAAAAACAGAGGCCGCAGGCAAATATAGTGTGCTATAATCAGTTTTTGAACAGAGATGTAGAGTAACGACCTACGGAGTTCCGTTGGAGCGATGGCGCCTGTACGTAATCAGGTCGGCGTAAGAGTAATAGCCAAGGTGGAACCTCCTAAAGCTTTTTTAGGACCGAGGCACGCATTCACAAGAGTCATTGGTGCGTGCATTTTTTATTACAAAGGAGGTTCTATATGGGCAAAGATCAATTACAGGCAATGAGACATTCATTGGCGCATATAGCCGCACAAGCGGTTCAGCGGATATGGCCAGAGGCAAAATTTGGCGTCGGTCCAGTGATTGAAAATGGATTCTACTACGATATTGATCTTGGTGATGTAAAGATATCTGAAAGTGATTTCGGCCGGATTGAAAAAGAGATGAAGAAGATCATCAAGCAGAATTATACATTTGATAGGTCTGAGATGACGATCGAAGAGGCGATAGATTGGGCAAAACAGTCGAAGCAGCCATATAAGGCTGAGTTGCTAGAGGACCTCAGACGAGATGGAACAACGAATATTGCAGAAATCGCAGAGGGCGCAGTTGGGGTCTCAACGAATGGTCCATCTGCAGTCGAGAGCGTGTCATTTTACACGTCTGGTGATTTTACAGACTTGTGTCGTGGTCCGCACGTGGAGCGCACAGGTGATGTGGGGGCGTTCAAATTGATGAGTTTGGCAGGGGCTTACTGGCGTGGTAGTGAGAAAAATCCACAAATGCAGCGGTTATACGGCGCTGCATTTGCGGCTCAAGAAGATCTAGAGGCATATCTCGAGAGGCTTGAGCAAGCCAAGCTGCGTGATCATCGCAAGTTGGGTCAAGAGCTAGAATTGTACTACATCGATGAAATGAGCGGTAAGGGTCTTGTGTCGTGGTTGCCAAATGGAGCCCTGATGCGTGATGCAGTGGAGGATCTCGCAAAAGAAAAAGAGTTAGCGTACGGATATCAGCGAGTTGCGACCCCTCATCTTGCGAAAGAGGAGTTATTTCTGACATCGGGGCACTTACCGTACTATCAAGGTGATATGTATCCCGCCATGAAGATGGATGACGGAACGTACTACTTGAAGGCAATGAATTGCCCTCACCATCATCGTATCTATCAGTACAGACAGCGGAGCTATAAAGAGCTGCCGCTGAGGTTGGCAGAATATGGAACATGCTATCGCAATGAGCTCTCGGGCACTCTCGCTGGCTTGCTGAGGGTAAGGGGTATGTCTATGAATGATGGGCATATCTACTGCACGCGTGAGCAGGTGAAGGATGAGTTTCGATCAGTTATAGAGTTGACACAAGAATATTTTTCTTTATTTGGGCTTCAGGATTACTGGTTTCGGTTGTCAAAGTGGTCCCCAGACCATACTGACAAGTACATCGATGAGCCTGAAAACTGGCAGTATACTCAGGATGCTCTGCGTGAAGTACTGGAGGCGATGAAACTACCGTTCCAGGAAGTAGATGATGAGGCGGCATTTTATGGCCCTAAAGTTGATGTTCAGTTTACGTCTGTCAGTGGCCGCGAAGAGACTATGTCTACTATCCAGTTAGATTTTGCAGCGAAAACTCGATTTGGCTTAGAGTACGTTGGCGAAGATGGCGACACCTCTAACGATGTATTCGTCATACACCGAGCTCCGCTGTCTGTACACGAGCGTTTCATGGCCTTTTTGATTGAGCATTATGCCGGCCGCTTTCCAGTCTGGTTGTCACCAGAGCAGCTAAGGATTATTCAGGTAAAAGATACGGAAGAGATAGCGCAGTGTGCGAGTGATATATATCAGCAAGCTTTATCGCTGGGAATTAGGGCAACAGTCGATGATTCGAATGAAACAGTTGGGAAAAAGATTCGCTCCAGTGCTACTCAGAAGGTACCATATACTGTCGTGGTCGGTGAACGTGAAGCAACTGATAAGCAGGTTACCCCTCGCATCAGGGCGGATTTACAGGTGAATGATCAAGAATCTAGCTATAAGATCGACCATTTCCTCTCATCGCTCAACAATGAGATTCGATCACGTGCTAGCAGGTCTTCGCTGTAGAGAGGTTTGACGTACTTAAGCAATGGCCTCGCCTGCGCACACATTCCGTGAAGTTGTATATGAGCTAGTTGCATCCATACCTTACGGCAGGGTTATGACATATGGCGATATAGCCAGCCTCGCGGGTCATCCACACGCAGCTCGACAAGTGGGTGGCTTGGCTCATTTTGGTCCAACAGAGCTACCCTGGCATAGGGTAGTAAATCGACACGGTCAATGTGCCAGTGGGTATCACGGCGGTAAGGCAGGCCACCAGGCAGTGCTCGAAACAGAAGGTATCGTTGTAAAAAATTTTCAGATTGTAGATTTTGACAGCAGGAGGTGGAGGCCATGAAGCCGCTCATTGTAATCACCGGACCAACAGGGAGCGGTAAAAGTGAAATTGCAATGCGTGTTGCTGCAAAGCATGGTGGCGAGATCATATGCGCTGACTCGAGAACGATATATAGGGGTATGGATATCGGTACAGCTAAACCAACAGCTCGCGACATGAAGCAAATAACTCACCATCTAGTCGATATCGTTGATCCAGATGAGACGTACACCGTAAAAGATTTTCAAAGTGATGCGAAAAAAGCTATAAAGTCAATCAGATCTAGGGGCAGCCTACCGATTATGGTTGGAGGGACAGGTTTATATATAGACGCCGTCGTACTTGATTACCGCTGGCCGGTTATAAAAGATGATGACTCAAGTGAGTATGATCAAGATAGCATTGCGCAGCTGCAGGCTACTCTCATCGAAAGAAATATTCCCTTACCGCAAAATAAATCAAATAAACGTCATCTGGTGAGCGCGCTTGTGCGGAATGGAAAAACTGGCCATAAGAGAGATCGTCCTGATGAAAATACTTTTGTGTTCTCAGTTGATACTGAGCCAGACGTTTTGAAACAAAGACTGAAAAGTAGAGCTGAACGTATATTCTCGTCTGGTTTGATTGAGGAGGCTTTAGAGCTTAGCAATAGATATGGGTGGGATTCTGAGGCTATGACAGCGATCGTATACCGCATAGCGAAACGTATCATCGATCACGAAATTGACGAATATGAGGCGCAAGATATTTTCGCTAAGGCGGACTGGCAGTATGCACGTCGTCAGCTAACTTGGCTGCGTCGACATGACTATGTACGGTGGCACAAACGTGAACATATCGAGGGCGCAATAGACAAGCTTCTGATGAAAATGTGCTAGTATAGTATTCGATATGAGAGAGGGAACTAATTAATGATCGATGCGTTATTTGGCTCGAAAACACGAGTAAAATTATTGCACCTGTTTTTGAACAACCCAGGTAGAGCCTTTTACGTGCGTGAAATTACCCGCAAGATAGATGAACAGATCAACTCCGTACGACGCGAACTAGCAAATATGCTGAGTATCGGTGTCATACAAAGTGACGAAAACAGCGACAACAGTAACAAGCTATACTACGAAGTCAACACGCACTATACATTTTATGAACCACTTCGCTTGATATTTGCTGACAAAGGTTCCAAGGATCATGTAGGGAGCGCATTAGCGGCAAATGATGTTGTGAAGAGAGCATCATCACTCGGTGATGTACGCATTGTCTTGTTTGCGGGCCAGTTAGTACATGGCTCCAACAGTAGTGTGGATGTAGTAATTGCTGGTGATGTAAATAAATCTTCATTGAAACGATTCATCAAGGAACTCGAATCAGAAGAGAGCAAAACTTTGACGTATACACTTCTCAGCTATGAGGACTTCTATTACCGTCTGAGTATTAAGGATAAGTTCGTTATGGAGCTACTTTCCACCAAACATACCGCTATAGTTGATTCTGAACAGATATTGTCGACAAATGTAATAAAAGCGAGATAGAAATGGAAATAGAATATAAAGGCTCTAATAGTGTCATCATAGCTACGAAAAAGACCAGCATAGTCGTTGACCCTCTTAGTGAGGCAAAGAGCACAAAGAGCGTCAAAGTGACTGATAGAGTTGTTGTAGCGACGCAACCTAAGTTGCTCACAACCGATGGTGCTTCACTAGTGATTGACGGTCCGGGTGAGTACGAAATCAACAACATATCGATCATCGGAGTCGGCGCAGATGTTTTTGGAGATAATACCGACGGAAATGGTACGGTATATCTGATAAAGACGGGTGGTGTCAGTGTAGCCATAACTGGGCATGTTAAAGCACCACTCTCAGAAGAGCAGCTAGAAGCTATAGGTGTAGTTGACGTAGCCGTTGTACCCGTAGGTGGGGCCGTCACGCTGGATGCCTCTCAAGCCGCAGGGGTCGTTCGACAGCTTGGGCCGAAGCTCGTGATACCAACGTTTTTTGATGGAGATGGTCTATCGTACGAAAAAGATCTTATGGGATTGGAGCCATTCTGCAAGGCTCTCGGTGTTCAAGCCACGGAATCGATACCAAAGTGGAAGCAAAAAAACGGATTGCCTGAGGCATTAACAGTCGTTCAGCTTGACCGATCGTAGGCTGTTTGACCACCTAAAAAACACCTCATCGTGAGGTGTTTTTTAGGTGTAGGTACAACTCTTTTACTGAGAAAGGATGCCTTTTTTGCGAAGCGTACGGATTGCCTGTGTTGATAGCACCATAGTCACTTTTTGGCCATCAACCATGAATGTTTTTTTCTGTAGATTGGGTTTAAACACTCGTTTTGTTCGGCGAAGGCTAAAACTCACGTTATGACCGTGCTGTTTACCTTTGCCAGTTAATTCACATCGTGCTGCCATAGTTTTTCCTTCTTTACAACCGTTCTATACTACTGTTTTTTTTGCATATAGTCAACTGTTACTATCGAAATGAAAAAGTTATACTAGAAGTAATGGAAATAGACTTCATATATATCGCACTTGTGATCGCTATTGTTTTATTGTCTATGACTGTACACGAAGCTATGCACGCGTACACTAGTTACTGGCTAGGAGATGATACCGCCAAGGCCCAGGGTAGGCTAACGTTAAATCCAGTTGCGCACATCGATCCATTTTTAACGCTATTATTGCCAGTAATGTTAGCTATACTAGGGCTTCCGATATTTGGAGGTGCAAAACCGGTTCCATTTAATCCCTACCGTGTAAGATACGGTGAGTTTGGAGCCGCTCTAGTAGGGGTCGCTGGGCCTCTGACTAACTTACTCATAGCACTTATATGTTTCGGGGCTTTTGTTGCATTCGGTCCTGTGAGCGCAATAGGTCAGGGTTTATTGCTTGCCGTTTATATCAATCTCGGATTCTTTATATTCAACATGTTGCCGATACCTCCCTTAGACGGCTCTCGATTGCTATATGCGCTCGCTCCAGATAGCGTGAGACGCGTCTTTGAGATGGTCGAGCGCCAAGGTATCTTACTTGTATTTGCTTTAATACTTCTGTTTAGTTCGCAGATAGGAGCTTTCATCATTGCCGCCAGAAGTTTTTTTGTTGATTTATTTCGTATACTTTTTGGTGTTTAGCGGGGGTCCTGGGTGTACAATAGAAGTAACCTTCGAACGCACACCGAGGGCTATGTTTTCCTAACACTAGATGAAAGGGAGCTTTATATAGCAGTGATCCGTGGATGACTGTTGCGAGCACCCACCTTGCGCTTACGCGGGGAACTCATCTTCCTCGGTGGTTCGGAGGTTTTTAGTTACTGATTTTCGGGATGTGGCGCAGTTGGTAGCGCGCACCGCTGGGGGTGGTGAGGTCGCTGGTTCAAGTCCAGTCATCCCGACCATTGATAAAATAATATGCTTATGCTATAATAAGTAACAATAGATGAAACAAAAAGTATCGACACGAGCAATAATAGATCAGGATGGTAAGACTTTGCTTCTTCGCCGTACCGGCGGAAGACCTAGTATCGCCGGTATGTATGAATTACCGGGCGGTCGAGTCCATATGAACCAGCAGCCCGAAGACGCCATCAAGCATGCTGCGAGGATTCATCTCGGTGTTTCCATTGAGACATTACAGCTGCACGATGTGATGTCTTTTGTTGATCCGGATGATAGAGCGCTGCAATATGTCTTCATTGTTTATCGTGCAACATTAAAGCCTGTAGACAAGACTATTGATCTCAGCCATGAGTACGATAGGTATATCTGGAAAAAAAGAGATGATATAACAAGAGAGAAGCTAACGCAGTCCACTAGGCAGATTTTGGGCTTACAGCAAATTCCTTTTGCGACTGGAACAGTAGATGTGGTAGCACCAAGCCAACCAACTAATCGTCTAACCTCAGCTGTCATCTATTCTGACGGGGGGTCACGGGGCAATCCTGGTCCCTCGGCGTCTGGCTATGTCATACTTGATGGCGAAGAGAGGGTGGTGACAGATGGCGGAGCCTATCTTGGCGTTACTACTAACAATGTTGCCGAATACCAGTCAGTCTACATAGGATTGGAAAGGGCGCTTGATCTGGGCGTGAAGTTTGTGGACTTTCGCATGGACTCACAGCTAGTTGTAAATTAGATGAATGGTACATATAAGGTGAAAAACCAAGACTTACTGGTAATCCATAGACGTATAAAGGAGCTTATCAGACAGTTCGATAAAGTTTCATTTTCACATGTTCGTAGAGAATACAACAAGCTCGCTGATGGCGTAGTCAACAGGATACTCGACGAAAATCAGTAGTCGCTGTATACTTGCATTTGCTAGCTAGCTAGGTAATCGCTCGATATTTCAATCGAGAGGAAAGTCCGGGCAGCGCAGAACGATGACAGTTGCTAACGGCAACCGGAGGCGACTCTAGGGAAAGTGCCACAGAAACAAAACCGCCAACCTACGGTTGGTAAGGGTGAAAAGAGTGAGGTAAGAGCTCACAGTGAGCGGTGGTGACACCGATCAATGGTAAACCCTGTCTGCTGCAAGGAGGCAAGTCATATAGGCTGTTCGCCGACGAGCCGATAACCGCTTGAACCTTGGAGCAATTCGAGGTCTAGATAGATGATTACCCAAGACAGAACCCGGCTTATAGGCTACGACTAGTAATTAAAAAACCCTGTCTGTACAGGGTTTTTTAATTACTTATGGCGAAAGCGGTATACTTTTTGATTAGTTGAGATTATTGTTTTGAGCCTATCTTTACAACTTCACTAAACGCACGTGGTTCATTGACGGCAAGCTCTGATAGGATTTTACGATCTACAGCAACGTTAGCTATTTTGAGCCCATGCATGAGTTTGCCATACGTTGTACCGTTTTCTCTAGCAGCTGCGTTTATTCTGGTGATCCATAGCGCTCGCAAATCACGTTTTTTGTTACGGCGGTCACGGTAAGCATACTGGAGGGCACGAATAACAGCTTGTTTTGCCAAGCGGTAGCTTCGGGTCCTGTTATGCTGCATGCCTTTCGCAGCTTTCAAGATTTTTTTGTGTTTTGCTCGCTGTGTTGTTCCGCGTTTAACTCGCATACTATACTCCTAATGCTCTCTTGATGTTCTTGGCGATCTTACCGCTCACTACTGCTGGTGATCCGATAACTCGTTTTCGTCTATTGCTCTTTTTAGCGAGTAAATGGCCACCAAAAGCCCGACGACGGGTGATCTTACCTGTAGAGGTACGCTTGACGCGCTTTGCGGTACCTTTGTGCGTTTTCATCTTTGGCATATTATTTACTCCTTACGGTTATGCTGAGGTTTCTTCCTGCCATCTGTGGTTTCTGCTCCACAACAGCATCATCTTCTAACAGTTCGATAATTCTATTGATTAGTTCAAAGCCGAGCTCTTGGTGGGCCATCTCTCTTCCTCTGAAAAAGACTTGTATTCGGACTTTATGTCCGTCACTGAGGAACGAGCGGATCTTCCTGAGCTTGATGTCCAGATCGTGCTGGCCTATTTTGAGACCAAGCCTCATCTGTTTGAGCTCATTTGCCTTTGCATTCTTGCGATTCCGTTGCTGCTCCTTCATCTTTTGATACTGGTATTTACCCCAGTCAATGATTTTTGCAACAGGCGGAGATGCGTTAGGCGAGATCTCTACCAGGTCAAGATTTGCTTTTTCGGCAGCATCGAGAGCATCTTTTCTCGATAGAATGCCGAGTTGTTCACCACTTTCGCCGATAACTCGTAGCTCAGAAGCTCTTATAGCATCATTGATGCGAACTGATTTGTTAATACCGAAGAACTCCTCGCGTTACAGTTATAGTATTATCAGCCGACATGATATCAGAATTCAACGGTCCTGACAAGTGTTACGGCCGCATACTGTTACGATCGTCTCGATGTCTGTATTGTAAAGCCTCTGCGACATGTGAAGACTCAACTCGCATAGAATTTTCGAGGTCAGCTATCGTTCTTGCAACCTTTATCAGTCGAAAGTACGTACGTGCAGATAGTTTCAGGTTTTTGGACGCGTTGTTGAGAAATAGGGCAGCTTCATCTGTGAGTAATGTTGTGCTTGCTATATTCTTACTCGATATATCACCGTTTGTTTTTTGTTTTTTGTATCTGTCAAATTGTCTTTTTCTGACCAGTCGAATATTACTCTGAATGCCAGGACTTTCATCAGGTGTACTTCGCTCACGCAGCAAATCTTCCTCCGAAACTCTACCGACGTCGAGAAGCATATCTATGCGATCAAGCAGAGGGCCGGATACTCTTTTCTGGTAGTTTGTGATTTGTTGTAGCGTACACGAACATTCATTTTCTTGGTCACTATAGTAGCCGCATGGACATGGATTTTGGGTTGCGACTAATATGAAGTTCGCAGGGTATGTGGTGCGCCTCTCGGCTCGTGATATATGCACGACCCCGTCCTCCAGAGGTTGCCGTAGTGATTCAAGTACAGATCTAGGGTACTCTGGTAGCTCGTCGAGAAAGAGTACCCCTCGATGCGCTAAGCTGATTTCGCCAGGAGTTGCCTTGCTACCACCACCTATAAGCGATACCACGCTTGCTGTATGGTGTGGCGAACGAAACGGTCGAATTGTCTGTATGCCGCCTCCTATTTCGCCCGCCATGCTATGTATTTTGGTGATCTCGAGTGATTCATGATATTCCGGCTCCGGGAGAATACCCGCCAGTGCTTTCGCTAACATCGTTTTACCTGCACCTGGTGGACCGCTCAGCAGTAAGTTATGCCCTCCAGCTGCAGCTATGACTAGGGCTCGTTTGGCACGTTGCTGGCCAACGATGTCAGCCATGTCGACTGCGCTACTGCTTCTTTGTGTTTGAGCCCGGTATTCTGCCGGAGGGAGTCGTTTTTCCCCTATGAGGTGCAGGTAGACATCGCGCAGATTTCTCACCCCTATCACTGGGAGCTCTTGCACCATCGCTGCTTGTCGTGCGTTTTGGAAGGGTACGATTATCTCACTAAAGCCATGCTTTTGTGCAACTTCTGCTAAATTTATTACCCCTCGTATAGGACGCAACTCCCCGTTGAGGCCCAGCTCTCCTGCGAGCAGTATCTTATTTATAGATCTTTGCGCTAGTTGACCGCTAACACTCATGATTGCGATAGCTATAGACAGATCAAGATGCGCACCATCCTTCGGGAGGTCTGCCGGGGCAAGGTTTACAGTAATTTTTTGAGTTGGGAAGTCAAAACCAGAATTTTTTATTGCACTTCTAACGCGCTCTTTTGCTTCGTCTATTGCCTTGTTTCCTAACCCAACTATCGATAAGCTTGGGAGTCCTCTTGCTGTGTCGCACTCTACTTCAATGAGCCTCCCTTCGAATCCATACGATGTTGCAGAATGTATTTTAGCTGTTGCCATAATTCTGTACAGAATATACACATATTTAACATATCGCAACAAAGTGTTATAGTAACTGTAGTGCTCAACGGGGCTGACATAGCTTTCGACAAATGGACTTTAACAGGTTATTTTGCAAGTCGCTTTACTGACGCAATCAGTTTCTTTAATTGCAAACAAAATTGCAAGCTGGTTTAAGAGTCCTTTGACTCCAAGCCTAGCACCAATTGCTGCCTAGTTAGGTACGCAATCATCTTCTGCTAGATGCCATATATAGGCTAGAAGGTGTCATATTCATATGGCTTGGTATTTGACATGTTCCCGTAGCATTCAGATACGACACTTTTCTACGAGTAAGCCGTAACCATTTTTGTCATCTATTGAGGTGAGGTTTATAAATCTAAAGATGACTAAGCTTGTAGAAGAATAATCAGTTACCATTTGGACCGGGGGGCGGTACCCCGCAGCTCCACCAACATAAAAGTCACATAGGTGACTTTTCGTTTTCTAATCAAGTTACTTATTTGAATAATCGGGAAAATCTGTGAGTATTTAAAAACAGCCGCCTGCGAGGAACGGCTGTTTTATTTTTTTGAGGTTACTTTTTGTTTTTTTGCCCCTGAGTAAGTTTTGTATTCAGGAACTACCTCTAATATAAGCGTAATAATAATGGTTGTCAACAACTTTATTTAACATTTTGTGTGGATAAAATAGCCATAAAACTCGGAGCAATCATCGTCATACATCTGACTCATCGAAGCATCTGAGGGAATTGAATTCACGGATAGGGGATTCTTGTATATTTCTGAGCATCTGTGCGGAATTCGCAGACGTACGACGAGAGCCAGCATGTTGCTGGCTGCGGCTGAGTCCGGATCTTAGTTTTATTGGCTGCGAGGGAGGTTCAGCGTTCATTATTCACCTAAACCTCGGCACAGACATTACCGATCACTAAGACAATGGAGTGATTAATACATATGTATATTGATCAGACAGCTTCCAGCGAGTATAGTACGGTCTTTTAATGCAGTTGCACGCAGTCCTTCAACATAACATTCCGAAAAAATGATAGGTATTCCTATGCATAAGGTTTGCGACATAATAGCAAACATCTATCGATTGCTGATATGGTTATTAACCGTACTTATGTGTGGGAATGAATAAACGAGCACTATTCTGATAGTCGGGCAATGATATTGCACACATCCATCATCAATTCGTGCTTTATTCGTAAATAACTCATGTTTATTGCAGCATAGAGTGATATATTGTTGTGATATAAAACGTTAATTTAATAACTACAAACGATAATTTTTACAGATGAAAAATAATCAAAATAGTGTAATATTGTTAATTATATAACGATTTATGAAGCATTTTAGCATTGACAATATCTATAAAGTTTGCTAATA
The DNA here is from genome assembly GCA_937919305.1 of uncultured Candidatus Saccharibacteria bacterium. GTDB lineage: Bacteria > Patescibacteriota > Saccharimonadia > Saccharimonadales > Saccharimonadaceae > CALFQW01. The sequence continues at coordinate 4,290 of CALFQW010000066.1, read as the reverse complement.
ATAAACGTAAGCTTTAAAACAAAAATATAAAAAAGCTTAGCACCTTACTCAAAATTACTGATCAATCCGCGCAGCGTAGATAGATCATACGTGGCGGTTTGGTAGTTATCTGGCGACGAAAACGTAATCGTTTGTGCCGCCAGACACTACCAAACTCGCGTAGAGCGCCGTCTTGATACGGTGCTCCGCACGCCACTATGCTCGAAGTGTCATGATTGACACCTAGAGCGGTCACACTCGCCTTGAGCGATAATGCTGTACCCAGCGCCTAATAGTATTACTTTTTGCGGCGACTTGGTTTGTACTATTATCGCTCGGGCTTTTTTACTTTTAAAGCCATACTGTATGATCATGAGTGATGGGCAATTTTTATATGATTTTAGTGTACGGGTCTCCAGTGTGGCTTCTGCTTGTTCTAATAACTCTTATGCAAGTTTTGTCACCCCTCGAATCAGGCCCAACTGGTGTCATAGCAATTTTTACAACCTTATATTTATTATTTGCTTCCATCATTTTCTACATCTCTATCGCAACAATCCGAATCAAGAAACTCTTAAAAGCGGCACACAAAACAAAAAATATCACTCAAGGGGAAATATCACGACAAGCGAGTCCGAAACTGTACTATGCGGCTTTTGTTCTACCTGTAGTGCCCATGACGCTCATTGCGCTAAATACAGTACGGCAGCTTAACTTTGTTGATATTCTTCTTTCGATAATCCTTTTGGTAGTGACGATCTTCTATATCGCTAAGAGGTGATAAGCGATGCACATTCAAGCATTTTGCAAAGTCAAATTTTAGTAGTGATGTGCTATAATCACCTCATATATGGAGTCACAGCTACCACCCCCATCATCTTACGGAGAGGGCCTAAACAACCACCCTGAAAACGGGAATGAAGTCGATGCTCAAAATCACCCCCAGCATCAAATTGAAAAAACTCCTGAGGTCGCTGGAGAGACAAGGGAAAGGGTTAGAGACTCCGTTCCTGACCCAGCTCCAGCCTCTCCACCTCCCGCGCAAGCTCCGGCCCTTCCAGCTCTTCCAGCAGTGGACCCTGCAAGCAACGATGATCAGACTGTAACAGATGATTCTAACCCGAGTGTTGCCTCAGACGATGATTTGATAGAAAAAGAGTGGGTCGAAAAAGCCAAGAAAGTTATTGCGGAGACAAGACATGATCCATATCTCCAGGAGCACGAGATTAGTAAGCTTCAGGCCGATTATTTAAAGAAAAGATACGGCAAGGACGTTAGCGTGCCGAGTGATGCATAGGCTGAGGGGGGCATAGTGGAGGTTATCGTAGCTATTGTTATTGCACTACTTGCGGTCGGTGGCTTAATAGCATTTTTCTACTGGCAATATCAGCGTGTTCTTCGTGAGGCAAAGAACTACGAGCGAGGTCTCAAGATGGTTCCGATGCTGATACACATACCGCCGGCTAGCGATGATCTAGAAGTTGGAGGTCGCGATGAACGCGATATAACAGAAGAGACGATATCGCAGGCGCAAGTTATGTATAACATTATTGCGAGTACGGCTACAAAGGGTTTTAAGAGTAGGCTTTATGGGCAACGCCATCTGTCGTTTGAGATTGTAAGCACAAAAGGCCTAATTCACTACTACGTAGTGGTACCAGTGGTTTTGATCGATGTCATTCACCAGGCTGTAGCGGCCGCATACCCGGGCGCACGCCTTGAGGAGGCAGAGGAGCATAATATCTTTAGTAAGGTAGGGAAGGTTAGTGCAACCATCGGTGGAGAACTGACGCTAAAAAAACAATATGCTTATCCAATAGCTACATTCCAAGAATCAAAGCGTGATGCAATGCGAGCAATACTCAACGCACTCTCTTCTGCAGGCAGGGAGGATGGCGTAGCCATCCAGCTACTGATCAGGCCGGCAAATGATGGCTGGACGAAAAATGTTGTATCCGCAGCATCAAAAATTAGAAAAGATAAAGGGTCAAAGTCCGGAAAAGCAATCAATCCAAAAGATCTACTAGAAGCGCTATGGAAAGCTCCAGAGCAGTCAGAATCTAAACCAGAGGACAAACAGCTTACATCCCTTGAACAAGCTACCGTAGACGCTCTAGAGGACAAGACGCGATACCCTGGATATGAGGTTCTTGTCAGGGTCATAGCATCCTCAAATACTGCAGCAAGATCACAAGGACTGCTGAAAAACGTAGTAGCAGCCTTTTCTTTGTTCGACAGTCCGGGGAAAAATGGTTTCAAATTTAGTATCGCTAAAAACATGGAGTCGTTTATAACCTCGTTCATCTTTCGGTTTTTCCCTCAAGATATAAAGCAAAATATCCTGAATAGCGTTGAGTTAGCTACAATATTTCATCTCCCAGATGCGCGAAATATACCGACTTCACAACTACAACGACAAGCTTCAAAACAGGTTGATGGTCCTCATCAATTATTAGGCGAAGGTTTTTTGCTGGGCTACAACGTGTACAGAGGTGTAAAGAAAGAAATTCGCTTGAGCACAAATGATCGCCGAAGACATACATACATCATTGGACAGACTGGAACGGGTAAGTCGAAGCTGCTTGAGAACTTGGCTCTTCAAGACATGCTCGACGGCAAAGGATTTGCGTTTATTGATCCGCACGGAGATTCAGCGGAGGCGTTGCTTGGCATGGTGCCTAAGGATCGGGTTGAGGATGTGATCTACTTTAATCCCGCTGACATGGAGCATCCACTAGGTCTAAATCTGTTTGAATTCGATACTCCTGATCAGAGAGATTTCTTAGTTCAAGAGGCTATTGCGATGCTGTACCGACTATACGACCCAGGACACACGGGAATAATAGGTCCAAGATATGAGCACTGGTTTCGTAGTGCAGCGTTAACCATTATGAGTGATCCGGCGGGATCAACATTTATTGACATTCCACAAGTCTTTAACGATGACGCATTCGCTAAAGAGAAGATAAAACATGTCACTGATCAGGTAGTGCTAGACTTTTGGAATAAAGAGATGGCTCAAACGAGTGATTACCACAAGTCGGAGGTACTTGGGTGGTTTGTATCTAAGTTCGGTGCTTTTTTGAGTAACCAGATGATGCGAAACATCATAGGTCAAACGAAATCCGGTTTTGACCTCAGGGATATTATGGACAACAAGAAGATACTGCTTGTAAACCTCTCTAAAGGCAAAACTGGTGAGCTCAACTCACAGCTTTTAGGTATGATCTTTGTGATGAAGTTCCAAGCAGCCGCTATGGGAAGGGCGGATATTCCAGAGGATCAACGAGAGGATTTTGCGCTGTATGTCGATGAGTTCCAGAATTTTGCTACGGATAGTTTCGAGTCTATCTTGTCTGAAGCGCGAAAATATCGATTGAATCTTATTCTCGCAAACCAGTTTGTAACTCAATTAACGGATAAGATACGTGAAGCGATTATTGGAAACGTTGGTACCATTATCTCCGGACGCATCGGTACAACCGATGCCGAACTGATGTCTAAGAAGTTTGTCCCAGTGTTCGATGCGGAGGATCTGACGAAGCTACCGAACTTTGAAGGTGTATCTGTTGTGCAGATCGACGGCGTTCCTTCCGCGCCTTTCAGTATGCAGTTTCCACCGATATTAGGTCGTCCCAACATTCAGTTAGCCGATGCTCTCAAGAGGCTCTCTGCTGCAAAACATGGCCGCCCTAGGGTACAGGTCGAAAAAGAGATATTTGCTCGTCTGAGAGCGGGAGATGATGCCAGAGCGGCAAAAAAGAAAGCGTTCCAAGACAGAATGAACAGTGCTGGAACACAGAACACATCTAATCAGTTGCCCCCGGGTGGTCAGTCCACACAAAAAGCAGGCGGATCGTTTCTTGATGAATGGCTGGCAAAGCGAAAGCAGGTCCAACAAAAAGGCGCCCAAACTGCCAAAGCGAGTGCGAAAGGCAAAGGAAATAGCTCATCGACTGTCACCGCCGGATCCTCACAGCAAAATGACCAGCCAAACGTTACTAGTCGCTCTCACACTACAGTGAAACAACAACAGTTTTCAGGCGTTGCTCAAAGTAAACCAAATGATCAATTAGAGCCTAAAGTACAGACGCCAATTAACCCTCCGATTCCCCAGAAAGAACTACCAGTATCTGAAGATGCACAAAACAATGACCGTTCAGCAAACATTGATCAGAGCGTACTTGATGTCCGGAAGAAGGATGATGAGCAAACTCACCAAGAGGTCCATATAGACCTGAACGGTAAGTTCACCCACAAGCAGTAGTCCCATCTTTGCAATAAACCCTGATGGCAGTGATGTGGATGGAT
>CALFQW010000065.1 GCA_937919305.1 uncultured Candidatus Saccharibacteria bacterium | reverse complement strand
GAGGCAACCGTATAGTGTTGTGCTGTTTGACGAGATTGAGAAAGCGCATCCAGATGTATTTCAGCTGCTCCTGCAGCTGCTAGAAGAAGGGCGATTAACTGATGCGAAAGGTCGCTCTGTCAGTTTCGCAAATACCGTCATTATTTTGACGAGTAATCTCGGCGCTGAGCGAATGAGGCGTGAGTCTAGTTTAGGATTTAGTGCAAAGACCAGCTCAGAGAGAGATGAAGTGGATGAGTTGCACGAAGAAAACACACGAGCAGCTCACGATGCACTCGAAGGTTACATGAGACCCGAACTGATAAATAGGTTTGACAGCATTGTTGTGTTCCGTGCGTTATCTCGAGCTGAAGTGGGTAAAATTTTCGATCTACTAATTGATGAACTTAGGGGTCGTTTACATCGAAAAGGAATCGGCATAGAAGTTAGTACGAAAGCAAAGCGTTGGTTCATAGACAAAGGCTATGATGCAAAAAATGGCGCTCGACCACTTCGTCGTGCGATAGAGTCAGAGCTTGAGCATCGGATCGCTGATGGCTTATTGGGTAGTAAATACGGTAAAGGGGATGTTCTGAGGGTTGATACAGAGAGGGGTTCTCTGCGACTGTCAGTAACCCAAGAAGGGGCGGGTGTGGGAAGTGTCCAGAAGAGCAAGTAGCGTCCTAAGAACTCTCTCGAGTGTAGCCCTCATCATTTTGGCGGTTTGGGTTTTCGTCAATAGACAATACCTGATCGACCAGTGGGCGGTAATAAACTACACGCCATCATCAGAGATCGAAGCGATAGCTGATAGAGCTAGCCTCACTGGTGATAGCAGATTTTTGCTTGAAGCCTCGCGAACCGAGATTATGGATCGTAATAATTTCAATCAAGTCTGTAGATCAGCAACAACTGAGAAGAGCGCCGTACTCGGCTGCTATGTTAATTGGCGGATATATTTGTTTAACATCGACAACCCTAGACTTGACGGCGTCAAAGAAGTTACGGCAGCACACGAAGTGCTTCACGCCGCATACGATCGTATGAGCGACGCCGAAAGAGACCGGGTCGATACACTCATCGCTCAACAAGATCTCGGCAATAGCAAAGAGAGAATTGATGGTCTCATGAAAGAATACGCTAGAACCGAACCGGGACAGGGCAAAAACGAGCTACACTCGATAGTCGGAACAGAAGTTGCGACCTTAAGTCCCGAACTAGAAGAATACTATAGTCGGTATTTTGATGATCGCTCTAAGCTAGTACAGCTCTCTAGTAAATACATATCGGTATTCAATGAGCTCAAGGAGCGACAAGATACCATCGTCCAAGAGCTAGATCAGTTGGCAGAACAGATCAACGCAAAGTCTGACGAATACTCCAGGAGTCAAGATGCACTCAATAGCGATATCCAGTCGTTTAATAGCCGAGCATCAAGTGGAAGTATGACCCGTGCTGAATACGATAGTCAGAGGGCCGTATTAGCAAGTAGGCGAGCATCGCTTGCGAGTGAGTATGAGCAGATAAAACTACTTATCGATCAGCATAATGCAAAGAGAAATGAACTTATTGCTATCAATGCAGATGCAGACACTCTAAATAGGAGTATCAACAGCTCATTGACGGCCCCACAGGAGATTGAATAGTGCCCAAGAAAGCACATATTTTCTCATGTCAGCAGTGTGGCGCCACATCCAGTAAATGGACTGGACGCTGCGAATCTTGTGGTGAATGGAATAGTCTTGTAGAGGAGGCGGTCCAAACTGACAAGAAAGCTGTCGTTGATAGAAGCAAAGGCACGCGCCTATCTGCACAAACCATCGATAAAGTAGCGATCGATGCAATATCTGGTCGAATATCGACTGGTTTTGAGCAGCTTGATGCCGTCCTTGGTGGCGGTCTAATGCCAGGCGGCGTTAGCTTACTTGCGGGTCAACCAGGCATGGGGAAGAGCACAATACTGTTACAAGTTGCCTTGCAGGTGGCCCAACAAAAACCTGTGTTGTACGTGAGTGGCGAAGAATCATCAGGACAAGTAAAACTTCGAGCGCAGCGTATAGCGAGTCAATTACCGCCATCACTATCTCTTGCTAGCTCAACGAGCGCCGACGATATAGCTACCAGCATATTAGCCGGAGAGTATAGCTTTGTCGTTGTTGATTCCATGCAGACCGTTGCTATGGCAGAGATTGCTTCTGCTCCGGGAACAGTGAGTCAGATAACTAATTCTGCAAATATCATCATACGTGCAGCAAAATCATCGAATACTTCAGTCGTGCTAGTCGGGCACGTAACTAAGGAGGGTAGTATAGCAGGCCCTAAGGTTCTCGAGCACTTAGTCGATGTTGTCTTGAGTTTTGAAGGAGATAGGTATGGAGGATTCAAACTGATTCGTGCTGCAAAGAATAGGTATGGATCAACCGGAGAAGTAGCAATACTAGAGATGCATGGGGAGGGCCTCAAGGAGGCGGAAAACGCATCAGCCAGTCTTTTGAGTGAGCGGGGCGCTAGTGATGGATCGGTAGTGTTCGCCACGATGGAGGGAAACAGACCGTTGCTGGTAGAGATTCAAGCACTTGTTAATTCTTCTCACTTTGGCTATCCTAAGCGCACGGCATCAGGCTTTGATATCAACCGCCTCACGCTTCTCGTCGCAGTACTCGAAAAGCGAACAAAACTGAAATTATCTGATAAAGACATCTTTATCAACGTTGTCGGCGGATTGAAGCTCACTGATCCTGCGAGTGATCTCGCTATTTGCATGGCGATAGCGAGTGCAGCTAGCGAGATGCAGGTAAGTGATGACGCTGTCGTATTCGGTGAAGTGGGTCTAGGGGGCGAAGTGCGGCGAGTTGTGAGGGCTGACGCTCGAATAAGAGAAGCACAAAAACTAGGCTTTCGTAGAGCGATTGCCCCAAAACAGTCGGAGCGAACCAGCTTCATTGAGCCAGTGAGTAATCTTCGCGACGTACTCAATACTTATTTATCAAAAAAATAATCACCCACTAAAAAAATAGTGGAAGAAAGAATTATAAAATGGAATATTTGTTATTACTAATACTCTTCGGGGTTTTCTTACAGACCTCATATCTGGTCTTTTATAAAGATAAGAGAAAGACTGGGTCAAAGGTTATAGTCCTCGATACTAGTGTATTAATCGATGGGCGTATCGAATCAATCGTGCGCTCGGGTCTTGTGACGAGTGAACTCATCGTAACGAAATCTGTCATACGAGAACTACAGTTCATGGCGGATAAAGCTGATCATGAAAAACGTGAGCGAGCACGATTTGGGCTTGAGATCATAGAGAAGCTACAGTCTATAGAAATGGTTTCTGTGCGTGTTGTCGATGACGGCGTTATCGATCAACATGGTGTAGATGAGCAGCTCATGAACTTTGCTGCGCGCAATGGCTATAGGCTGTGTACGATCGACTACAACTTAAACAAAGCTGCTCGTGTCCAAGCGGTCGAAGTTATCAATATCAATGAGCTCGCTCACTCACTGAGAGTGCTGCATCTTCCTGGAGAGGTCATAGATGTACAACTCATTCAGCCTGGTCAGGATAAACGCCAGGCTGTGGGATATCTAGATGATGGCACTATGGTTGTTGTTGATGATGCACGAGAAGACATCAATACTACGGTCTCAGTTGAATTAGTTAGAGTGCTGCAGACTTCTGCCGGTCGCCCGGTGATGGGCGATGGCGGTCCGATCGCCGTGCCGCCCGGATCGACGGTGTCGCCAGGGTTCTGGTCGCCGAGGACGCCTCGCTGGGTCATCGCCTTGCGGAACCCACTCCCGCGCTGATCGTGTCGCTGGCCGCCGGCCTTCTCGTCTCCAAGGCGGGGGTGGACGGTGCAGCGGAAGAAGCCGTGTTCGGCCAGCTTTCGGCCAACCCCGCCGCCATGGGCATGGTGGCCGGCACCTCGCTGGCCATCGGCCTGCTGCCCGGCATGCCGCTGATCCCGTTCGGCCTGATGGCGGCCGGGGCCGGCGCCCTTGCCTGGACCAGCGCCCAGCGACGCGAGAAAGCCGTGGAGACCGAAGCGCGCGAAGCCCTGGCCGAGGAA
>CALFQW010000064.1 GCA_937919305.1 uncultured Candidatus Saccharibacteria bacterium | reverse complement strand
TCATTGCTTTCCGAGAAGCCGGCGAATAGAAAGCCGATCAAGACTACCATCGTTTCTCCCAATTCGCGCGCACAGATGTACGACGAGATAATGAACCGACTCGATGAAGGAAGACAGGCGTACGTCATTTGTCCTCGTATTGATCCGGGCGATGATGAGCTCGCCAGTGCACAAGAAGAGGCAAAGCGCCTAAAGAACAGCGTCTTCAAGCGCAAAAGAATCGGTGTATTGCATGGCAAGCTTAGTGCAGTAGAAAAAGATGACGTGATGAGTCAATTTGCTGCTGGTGATCTGGATATTCTCGTTAGCACTACCGTTGTCGAAGTCGGTGTTGACGTGCCGAACGCTACAAGCATCATCATCGAAGGGGCGGATAGGTTTGGTCTAGCACAACTCCATCAGTTGAGAGGAAGAGTGGGTCGCAGCGATCTGCAAAGCTACTGCTATTTGGTACCCTCGACTAGCCAGCGACCTTCTGAGCGTCTGCGAGAACTAGAGAAAAGCAACGACGGATTCTACCTCTCCGAAAGAGATCTCGAGATCAGGGGGCCAGGTGAGATATACGGTAGAGCACAGTCTGGTGCGCTCAATCTCGCTTTTGCCTCTATAACGGATACGAAATTGTTAAAAAGAGTGCAGACTGCAGTGCAGTGGTGGCATGACCACGACGTAGATTTGGTACAATACAAGCAGTTGTCAAAAGATGTCGAAAGATACAGGCGTCTCACGACCCTAAACTAAAATCACACAGTATGTATTCAGGAACAACACTCAGACCCGCATCTGGAAATGTCATGGGAGCGCATCAACGTATCGATCGCGTCTCTAGAAAGCATTTACGAAAAGTGTTGCCGAGCAGAGCTTTTTTCCCTACCGCGACGGACATCCTTCGGTTTGAGGGAGTTGATGGTCCTGATGGTATAAAGCGAAAGAGCCCTGGCCAGGACGAGCCATGGCACTATATCGATCCAGACGACCATAACGACAGACAGCTGATTACGCTCATAAACGACCACTCGGTGAACCTTGAGCGAGCATTGCTAAAGCGCGACACAGCTCGTTCTTCATTTGAGGCGGCATGGCTGGCTCATGCGATAGTGGACGGCTTGACGCCGGCGCATCACTATCCTCTCGAGAAAAAGCTGATGGAACTGCGGGGTGGTGAAGGGTTGGAGACTCGTAATACAGTGAAGACAAAGATACTCATGCCCGGTGAAACGAGGCGCCATCAGCTGCGTAACAACTGGGAATTCTGGGGCGCAAAGGGCGTCATGACAACGCATGCGCTGTTCGAGTTCGGGTTTGCTACGACTCTACCATCCGCCAAGATGGAGAAAGCCATACCGAGCAAAAATGAGTTGATTGACGTAAAACAACGCGGCATTGAAACGGTGTTTCT
>CALFQW010000063.1 GCA_937919305.1 uncultured Candidatus Saccharibacteria bacterium | reverse complement strand
CCCCAAGAACATCTGTTATCCCAACATCACCACATCCGAGTGATAAGCCAGCAGTAGAGGCGGAATTCAGTGAGTGTTCAACTACGGGTGAAAGGATTGACTTATCTATAACACCCATACCATTCGGCAACGCCTGAGCCGGTTGACCTAGGATTCCTACTCCAACAACAGCAAAGAAAAGCCCAATAACCAGAGATTGCCATTTTGTAAACATATCTATTTTTACTATAGCATGTGTAGTCACAAACTATCGATAGTGGTATAGTGTCATTATTACAGTCATAAAACCATGAAAAACAGCAAAATACAAAACCTCTATAAGTCATTCGTAGTCTCACTTGCAGTGATAGTTGGCGCTCTTGCGTTACCTGCTTTAGCTGGCCCACAGGTAAACGCAGCCGACTGCGCAAAGTTTGGCAAGGATACATCGTTCAAATGGGGAGGCTCAAATTGTGCTGATACAAAAGGCCTTTTCAATACCATAGTGAGGTTTCTGAGTGCTCTGGTTGGCGTCGCTGTAGTTGGAGGCATTGTCTGGGGTGGCATGAAATACGCAACCGCCAACGGCAACGCTAGCAAGACACAAGAAGGTGTTAGCATCATAGTTAACGCGGTTATAGGATTGGCCTTGTATATCTTTCTGCTTGCTATTACGAACTTCCTTGTTCCAGGAGGGGTCTTCTGATGAGGGTAAAGCACTACTTATTGAGCATGATCCTAGGGGTGGGGATATTATTTTTTGCCGCATCTAGTACAGTAGCTGCCCAGTCTAGTCCTAGTTCCCCGTCAACATTTGTAGCCGGTACTTGTCAGCGAGTGCTCACTTTCCCTGCCTGGCACTGCGGTTTATTGAATGGTAATGATGTTCAGATACAATCCCTGATGGATTTTCTGATAATTCCTCTGAATATCGTAAACATCCTTATTCAGGCAGTTGCATATGCTGCTCTGGGGTATATCATTTGGGCAGGATTCAAATACATGAAGAGCCAGGGAGACCCCGGCAAGATATCTGAGGCAAAATCTGCTATACAGCAGGCTATCATCGGGCTTGTGATTTCTCTAGCAGCTGTTGCAATAGTTGAATTCATCGCGGGTGCTATATCATGATGGACTCGCTCAGATACCTGGCAGTGAAGCTTTTAAACAGAGCCGACTCGGGTATTCCTGATGTAGAGCTTACGAATACGGTTGTCGGTAGTGTTTACGCAGCTATTCTCGGGATCGCTGGCGTTGTGTCGGTCATATTTATTATTATCGGTGGGTACAAATACGTCATCAGCCAAGGTAACCCAGGCGATGTAGAGAAAGCAAAAGGTACAATAATTTATGCGATAGTAGGCCTCGTTATAACGATGATGGCATTTGCGATAGTGCAGCTAGTTGCAGGCGAAGCGTTTAGGTAGGATAATACATGTTAGATATAATGAAAAATATGCATACAATCATAAACAAAACCGTATTTACATTGGTTACAGTTTCAAGCATTCTTTTCGTCGCTTTTGCTCCTTCGGTACCTGCTAGCGCTATTGACGTCCTACCGGCGTGCGACAATCCGGATAACAGCGAAGCCGCTAACGAAGTTTGCTCCGGTCAAGGAGATAGCGTCTACAAATTACTCAGAAATGTTATCAACCTCATGCTTACCTTTATTGGAATTATTGCCGTTATAGCTATCATAATCGGCGCTATACGCTACACAACGTCAGGGGGTGACGGCAGCCAAACCAAAGGCGCACGGGACACTATACTCTATGCAGTTGTCGGCTTGGTTGTAGCCGTGCTATCGTTCGCCCTGGTAAACTTTGTACTAAGAGGAGTAGCTTAAAGTTATGGTGCTGGAATCTTCATCAATCGTTAATCTCATGTCTAGGACAAGACTCTTATTGTTAAGGGCGCTCCTGGTCATTTTAGTTGCTACTGCGTATGCATTGACGCCGGCTGCGCAATCCAACGTTTCAGCTGCCCCGGACCCAGGTCCCGGAGGGCCGGTTGTTAACCCTACTGCGAACACTAACGTTAACTCAGTTCAAAATGGCCTTGACGAAGTTGGCGGTAATAGCGCTGGAAATAGAGCGAGCGATTTCACTACTATATTTCGTAACGTTATCAACATTATTCTCTTTCTCGTGGGTGCTATAGCTGTGCTCGCTATCATCATCGGTGCTATAAGGTTTGTTACATCAGCGGGCGACGCAGGCTCGACGAAAGCCGCTCGAGAAACCGTCATTTACGCCGTCGTTGGAGTTGTTGTGGCGTTTCTAGCCTACGCCCTCGTCAACTGGGTTATATTTGGGCTCGGACAGGCGGCATGATGAAGTATAGGCACTAGTACTTTTAACTTCATAGGATTTCTGGTATAAACTAAGAGTATTCACACAGCAATATAAGGAGAAAACAATGAAAAATATCATCAAAAAAATCAGCCAAGGCTTGCTCGTCATACCAGCATTGCTCCTAGGCTTGAGTATCGTTGCAACACCTGCTCACGCTGGCTGTAATCAGAATAACTTGAGCATTGCCTCAGGTGCCGACTGTGCGCAGGGTCGAGGAACACCTAGCAATCTATTCGGTGGTGAGGGTAGCATCTTCCGCACAGTCACCAACATCCTTCTCTTCCTCGTTGGTGCAGTCAGTGTCATCATGCTTATCGTTGGTGGTATCCGCTACGTGATCTCTGGTGGTGACCAGGCGCAAGTAACGAGCGCAAAAAATACCATCCTCTATGCTATCGTTGGTATCGTGGTAGCATTCCTTGCCTTCGCAGCAGTAAGCTTTATCACAGATCAGTTCCAGACCGGCGGCGGCGGACTATAGTCCTCTATGAAATAAGCCTGAATAGCCCGGCAAGCTCCGGGCTATTATTGTAAAAAATAAATATATGTGGTATAATAAAATTATGATGCAAAGATCAATTTTGGCAAGTATATCAACCTTAGTTCTAATAAGCGCTTCAGTGCTGCTTGCAACCATGCTGTTCTCTGGCAACGCAGCCGCTGCGTGTGACACAACAAACCTTTCTATCAGTACGGGTGCTGACTGTGCGCGTGGCACAGAACAGCCTTCCGATCTGTTTGGCGGAGAAAACAGCATATTCAGCCGCGTCACCAACATCCTTCTCTTCCTCGTTGGTGCTATAAGCGTCATCATGCTCATTATCGGCGGTATCCGCTACGTGATCTCTGGCGGTGATCAGGCGCAGGTAACCGGTGCCAAAAACACTATCTTATACGCAATAGTTGGTATAGTAGTGGCCTTTCTGGCTTACGCTGCAGTGAACTTCATTACACAGGCACTGGTAGGCGCGAATGCTGCCTAAGCTTTTACGCTTAGAGCAGATCTAACAGCTTGATTTCATGGACAACAACAAAACCCGCTGGATATCAGCGGGTTTCTACATCATTCAGTACCAGTAGTCTACTGGATTTCGATCTTGCGAGCTTGTTCCTGCTTTACCTTTGTAAAGCTGATAGCGAGGACACCATCTTTCAGAACTGCCTCAACCTCGTCTTCTTTAACGGCAACAGGAAGCGCGAGAGTACGGCTGAATTCGCCCCAGTAACACTCTTGGATGTGCCACTGCGATGCAGCTGAGTCGTCCCCGCTGCTGAGCGTACCAGAGATTGTGAGTATGCCATCAGATATGCTGACATCCAGGTCTGACTTGTTAACTCCTGCGGTGCGAGCTTTTACGACGAGCCGCTCGTCTGTCTCGTACACATCTACTGCTAACTGTCCTACGACGCCGTCTTCTTCCCAACTGTCATCAGCTGATTGTTGAGCTGTCGCTTCGCTAGTGTTTTCTTCGACTGTTGATTCTTCGTTCAAGAATGCAGCAGCTAGCTCATCTTCCATCAGAAGGTCGTCGTTTTGCTTTTGTCCTCGTGCCATGAATACTCCTCCACTTTCTAGGCTTGTGACCTATGTCCCACATAGTATAGCCTGTATTGTCAAAAATCTGCAATAATAGCCTCAGGAAACGTAAAAACTACAATGCTCGACCCACTTCTATCGATATTCGCGCCACACATCTGTTTAGGATGCGATAGAACGGGTACTTTGCTATGTGAGACATGTAAATACGACATCATATCGGAGCCGAATAGTCAGTGTCTGCGCTGCCTCACGCCCACTTCACCCACCAATCTGTGCAGGAAGTGTGCTGCTTCGGTTCAGTATGATAATGCATGGTGTGCTAGTGAGCGTTCTGGGGTGCTGAGATCATTGATCGATAGTTATAAATTTCATTCGGCAAGAGAAGCAGGAGCTCATATCACCGATATACTCGACCATGCACTGCCTGAAATAACCGGAGACTTCACTATCGTGCCCGTCCCTACTGCCACCGCCCACGTTCGCTCCAGAGGAATCGACCATACGGATTATATTGCACGATCACTCTCGAGCCGACGGGGTTTACCGTATATCCGAGCACTTGGAAAAACAGGCAGCACCACTCAGCACTATCTGAATCGAAAAGAAAGACTCCTACAGGCGTCGAAAGGGCTGTTCGTGAGAGGTAAGGTTCCTAATAAAGTGCTACTCATCGACGATATATATACGACCGGTGCGACTGTCGACGTTTGTACAAAAAAACTGCTCGAAAACGGTGCTGAGCAGGTATATGTGGCCATAGTTGCGAGACAAATGCTCGACGAGTAGCCTCACCTCTGATAAAATTATGCAGTTGTCATCAACATGGAGAGGTGACCGAGTGGTTGAAGGTAGCGGTCTTGAAAACCGCCGTGCCGGAAACGGTACCGTGGGTTCGAATCCCACCCTCTCCGCCATGTGGAGGAGTACCCAAGTGGCTGAAGGGGACGGTTTGCTAAATCGTTAGTCCGGGGAGACCTGGAGCGGGAGTTCGAATCTCCCCTCCTCCGCCAGTGTATGTGATAAACGAAGCCAGTAGAGCTTCGTTTTTCGTTTTGCTATGATGTTGAAGTGAATGTGCCAACCGACTATTTATTCCGAATATCTGTAAAAGCCTTAATAGTGAACGATGCAGGTAAAATACTGGCGGTAAAGGAGTCTGGCCGAACTTACTGGGATCTACCGGGTGGCGGTATAGATGCCAAAGAAAGTGTACGAGATGCGTTAGCGCGAGAGTTGGCTGAAGAGGCTCAAATGACAGGTGAGTTTGAATACAACTTGATCGATTTTGATGAACCAGTACAACTAAAGCGCATTGATGCCATGCAGATGAGACTAGTTTTCTATGTAAAACCAAAACACATGTCTTTCGCAGCAGGTAGAGATAGTGACGAGGTAGCCTTTATTAGACCACTTGATTTCAAAGATGCTGACGATAGCGCTGAAAAACGTATATACGAATACTGGCAAACAATGAATAAAAAGCGCGCTATCATTAAGACATGAGAAATTTATATCTGAAATATCGCTATGAGCTGATCGTCGGTGTTGCCGGAGCGCTGGTGATGGTTATTGAACTGGTTGGTGCGCGTATAGTTGCACCGTATTTGGGAACATCGATGTATGTATGGACAGCGCTGATCGGTGTTATTTTGGCGGCACTGTCTATCGGAAACTACTATGGTGGTCGACTTGCGGATGATCACCCATCTGACGAAAAACTGATGAAGATAGTGACGATAGCGGTCTGTGCACTGTTACTGATGCTCTTCGTTCGTGATTCAGTTTTAACGATTTTGACTGGTAGCGGTATAGACGTTCGACTTTCGGCGGTCATGGTCTCTATTGTCTTGTTCGCCATACCGGCTGCTCTCTTGGGGGTGGTGTCACCATATGTGGCAAAGCTAAGATTGATGAAGTCAAAACATGTCGGCGCGTCCATAGGGCGACTGTATGCAGCCGGTACTGTGGGAAGCATCATCGGTACGTTTGCCACGGGCTACTGGCTCGTAGCCTGGCTAGGCAATACAACCCTGAGTGTGCTGGTGACCGGAGCGCTACTTGCGTTGACAGTTGCTATTTCGACGAGAGGGTTTGTAGGCATACGACTGATCCTTGCCGGGATTATAGCGCTCAGCTTCTTTATGCTAAACAGATCGACTCAGGGCGATGTTGTCGGAGATATTGATACGTCGTATGCGAGATACCAAATAGTTGATGTACCCGGAGATCAAAAAGTTCGATACCTCATAACTGACCCCGATACAGCACAGTCTGGGCAGTATGTAGATAAGCCCGATGAACTCGTATTCCAGTATCTCAAAGCATTTCGTAGCACACTCGACGACAAAGAGATTGATCGGCTAACCGTCATAGGCGGCGGTATCTTTACGTTTCCACGAGCTGTCGCAAATGAATTTCCGGATGCAGAAGTTGTCGCAGTTGAGATAGATCCACGTCTTGAAGAGATTGCAGAGCGGTATTTTGGCCACGTTCGACCAGACAATCTCGATATCGTTGTCGAAGACGGGAGGGCTTATCTGAACCAACTGCCCGGCGATGGGCCGAAAAACAACGTCTTATTCGTGGATGCTTTTTCTTCTCGAACTCCTCCCTACCAGCTCATGACAACCCAGGCCGTCGAGAAGATGAAGCGCAGTATCACTCAGAACGGGATCGTTGCTGTAAATCTCATTGCTGCTGTTGAGCAAAATGATTATCTTGATGCTGTGACGGCTACGTACCGGTCACAATTTGCGCACGTTGACGTACTGAAAGTGTACGAAGATATCCCGGACGAACAGGTTCAAAATCTCGTTATCATCGCGTCTAATGACAAAGCCTCATCAGCTAAAGCGGTGAATGCTACAAAACTTTCGTCCGTAAATACTGGTCGTGCATCTGCATTTACTGATGAT
>CALFQW010000062.1 GCA_937919305.1 uncultured Candidatus Saccharibacteria bacterium | reverse complement strand
TTTGTCTGCGGCATTGGACCTTCCTGTGCATCGACGATCAACAGCACGCCATCTGCCATGTTGAGGGTACGCTCGACCTCGCCGCTGAAATCAGCATGCCCTGGCGTGTCGATAATGTTTATCTTGAGATCATCGCGGTAAACAGTCGTTTGCTTTGCCGTGATCGTGATGCCACGCTCGCGCTCCTGGTCACCGCTGTCCATGATGAGCTCTTGGCTCATCTCGGCTTGGTTATCACGAAACGTATTGGACTGCTTCAGTAGACCATCGACAAGTGTTGTCTTGCCGTGGTCAACGTGCGCAATGATAGCGATATTTCGTATGTTTTTTGGATCTGTCATAAAAATTAGCCCTTTTATTCGGGCTCCTCTTATCACCTATTATATCACGCTTTACTTATGGATGATTATATGAAAAAAATAGAGTCAAATGCATACAAAATCACCCATTCATCGCCCAGAAGCATACGACCTATACTGGTATTTCGCCGCAGAACGACAAGCGATATTCGAGAGACGTTATCATGGCCAATCAGCGCCCTGGACGGGCGATCCAATTTTAAACGAATACAAATTCTGCAACGTATTTCGTGCGACCGATCGCATCTCACAACACTTGATACGCGATGTCATATATAGCGATGATAAAACTGACCCGGTAGATAAACTCTTCCAGATAGTGTTGTTTCGTACATTTTCAAAGATCGAGACATGGGAAGCGATACTAGATACACTGGGACGACCACCCCTCATTAGCGATCTGCTGGACGACAAGCTGACTAGAATCCTAGATGATCGCAGAGAAACAAATCAGCCAATATATACATCAGCGTTCATCCTATGCGCAAACGATGCGTATAGCCAAGGCATCAAGCACCGTAACCATATCGAGATGTTACGAGATATGTTCGTTGCGCACGACCTAGCAACCGACATCATGAGTGCATCTAGTCTCAGGATAGTATACGATCTGCTCCATAGTTATCCGCTCATGGGCGACTTTATGTCCTATCAGATCGCGGTCGATCTCAACTATAGCGCTATATTGCGGTTTGATGAGAACGACTTTACCAAGGCAGGCCCTGGCGCACTTCGTGGAATGCGTAAATGTTTCATCTCATTGGGAGGCTACTCACCCGAAGACATCATCATGTACATGGTCAATAATCAGGAGAAGGAGTTTCGTAGACTTGGGCTCGATTTCAATGGTTTATTTGGCCGTCGACTACACGCTATCGATTGCCAAGGATTGTTCTGTGAGACTGATAAATACTGTCGAGTTGCTCTACCAGAGCTCGCGAGTGCTCGATCGCGCATCAAAGCAAAATACACTGACGCCAAGAAACCATCCAAGCTTTTCCTTCCACCGAAATGGCAGCTCAACAATAATATATAGCAGCCCATAAAAGCAAACAGCCCCACGAACCTGTGGAGCTGTCGCTCGACACTAGGGTCGCGGGGCGAGGATGATCAGCGCTGTCGCCTGTTCTCGGCGCCGAGCCGCGCGATGATGTCGCTCAGCCCGCCCGAAGGAGCCATCATGCCGTAGAGGCCGGGGCCGAACCGCTGGAGGTGTCGGAAGGCAGGGGAGGTCATACAGACGATGTCTCCGACCGCGAAGTCAGTGTTGGGATGTGCCATGCTAGTTGGTCTCCTCGACGACCCAGGCCGTGATGGCGCTGGGGGTGTACTTGAGCAGCTGGTGGATGGCGCCCTCAGGGGAGTCCGCCTTGACGTTGCGGAAGTTGGTCTTAACTGGGCCACCTTGGAAGGAGAAGGTGAAGCCGATGCGGTAGTTGTTCATGCTGAAGTCCTAGGAACTGATGTTGCCACCAGGGGTTCATCCCCCA
>CALFQW010000061.1 GCA_937919305.1 uncultured Candidatus Saccharibacteria bacterium | reverse complement strand
GACCAAGAGCAAAATGTTGGGTTTGAAAACCTACGTTTTGGATACGAGTACGTTGTAGCCTTCATAGCGCTTGTCGTGCTGCCACCTATCGCCGAGGAGTTGCTGTTCAGGGGTTACCTGTATGGTCGCCTCCGTAAGAGTCTGGGGTTCGTTGGGACCAGCCTCGTCGTGAGTGTTATATTCGGACTGGTTCATATGCAGTGGAATGTTGCGATTGATACATTCGTTCTGAGCTTATTCCTTTGCTACCTACGTGAGCGAACGGGCTCCATATGGGCTAGTATGGTATTGCATGCGATCAAGAACGGGGTTGCGTACTTTATCTTGTTTATCGCACCGTTACTCGGTATGCAACTGGTATAATAATCAGCAACATGCGTGTTTCAGAACTATTTACCAGAACAAGTAAAACGGTCCCTGCTGACGAGGTAGCAAAAAATGCTCAGCTTCTCATCAGGGCTGGGTATGTATATAAGGTTATGGCAGGAGTGTATGCTTATACGCCTCTCGGCCTGAGAGTATTAGAAAACATAAAGCAGATTGTCCGCGAAGAGATGAATTTGATAGGTGGACAAGAGCTTGTTATGACTAGCTTGCAGAGACCAGACACCTGGGAGGTGACAAATCGATGGAGTGACGACACCGTTGATGTATGGTTCAAGACTGCACTGCAAGATGGAACAGAATTGGGTCTAGCTTGGTCTCACGAAGAAGCCATCATGGAGATGATGAAACAATTCGTCAAAAGCTACAAAGACCTACCAACTAGCGTTTATCAGTTCCAAACGAAGCTTCGAAATGAACTGAGGGCAAAATCTGGCATTATGCGTGGACGTGAATTCGTCATGAAAGACATGTACAGCCTTCATGCTACTCAAGAGGATATGGATGAGTATTATGACAAAGTCATACAAGCCTACAAACGGATCTATGATCGACTTGGCGTGGGAGATGAAACGTTTGTCACTTTCGCATCGGGCGGTGCATTCACGAAGTTTTCTCACGAGTTTCAGACTATTTGTGATGCAGGTGAGGATGTACTCTATATCAATTCAGACAAGACGATAGCTGTAAACGAAGAAGTACTTGAAGATGCAACGAAAGAACTAAACGTCAAGAAGTCGGAGCTTTCTCCTGTCAAGACAGCTGAAGTTGGCAACATCTTCAAGTTCGGTACGGAAAAAAGTGATTCTATGGGTATCCGTTATACCGATGCTGAAGGCAAGCAGCAGCCTATATATCTTGCGTCGTATGGCGTAGGCGTGACGCGCATGATGGGGGTTATCGTTGAGAAGTATGCAGACGATGCGGGTATCGTTTGGCCGGAGCAAGTCGCCCCGTTTAGCGTGTATTTAGTTGGTATAGGAGATACTGCTCGCGAAGCCGAAGAACTCTATGACAAGCTGCAGTCTGAGGGTGTTAGTGTACTGTATGACGATCGAGACGAAAGGCCTGGCACGAAGTTTGCTGATGCAGATCTACTCGGGATGCCGCACCGCGTAGTAGTCAGTCCCAAGCTGGTCGCCTCAAAAGAGTATGAATACAAAGCACGAGCTCAATCTGCGGTGTCTGCATTGACACAAGAAGCGCTATTTGCTACGCTGAAGCCAGCTCAAGGGGAGTAGCAGAAAAAGCCAAATAAATACGATCATTCACGCACACACTATTGTGTGCGTTTACATAACAAATACCCATATTGAGAATAGAAAAGGATTACATTATGAAGAAACAATACCACCTAACTGCAGAAGGTAAAGTAGAGCTAGAGACTGAGCTCTCTGAGCTGGTCGCAAAGCGCGGAGAAATAGCTGAGAAGATCGCAAATGCTCGTGACTACGGAGACCTCAGCGAGAACGCGGAGTACGATGCTGCACGCGAAGAGCAAGCTATGCTAGAGACGCGGATAACAGAACTCGAAGATATCTTGAAGAACGCCGATATCATTACGCATAAGAAATCTAGCACTGTACAAGTTGGTAGCACTGTTGAGTTGAAAAACGGCAAAGTAGTGAAGTATCAAGTCGTCGGGCCAGTTGAAGCAGACCCACTCGAGGGAAAGATCAGCAACGAATCACCGATTGGTGCTGCGTTAATGGGTAAGAAGGTTGGTGATAAGGTCACTATCACTACGCCAAAAGGCGAAGTGTCATACACAGTTCAAGCTGTTCGCTAAACGCACCTCATAGCGTATAATTCCTACTGCTATGCAATGGCTAAATAAGATCGTAGACGAGGTAGTAGAACGAGTTCCCGAGGGAGATATTTTTATCGAGTCGGGTAGTTCTCCGTCGGGAACCTATCACTTAGGTCACATGCGTGAGCTCGTTACCTGTGACGCGATATTACTCGAACTCCGAAGAAGAGGCCGTGTCGCAAAGCATATTCAGTTTGTTGATGATCTTGATGTATTTCGCAAAGTACCGGTAAATGTCCCGGAAGACTTCTCTCAGTATCTAGGCTACCCTATATGTGATGTGCCAGCTCCAGATGGTTCGGACCGATCCTATGCAGATTATTTTCTCCAAACACTCATCGATGCATGTGATACGCTCGGAATAGAAGTTGAGTATGTCCGCGCACATGAGAGATACCGGAATGGTTGGTACGCTCCCGCAATAGAAAAAGCACTCACAAAAGCTGGAATGAGTATGAATGATATTGATGCTATAGAACTAAATGAGGCGTTTGCCGCTCAGTCTTTATATGTCATAAGGAAGGGTGATTGGGATGAGAGC
>CALFQW010000060.1 GCA_937919305.1 uncultured Candidatus Saccharibacteria bacterium | reverse complement strand
TATGGGGTTTTTATCATGCAAATGGGCGAGCTATGCCATGGCGTGATGCGCCAACGCCGTTTAACGTATTTTTGAGCGAGATGATGCTACAACAAACGCAGGTAGAGAGGGTGATACCAAAATACAATGCGTTTTTGTATACGTGCGATGATTTTGAATTACTAGCTGAACTACCGCAATCTACGGTTCTGTCTCTCTGGTCAGGACTTGGCTACAACCGACGAGCCCTCTATCTGCACCGTGCCGCAAACATAATTGTTTCTGATCATGACAATAAACTGCCCGATGAAGTGGACGTATTAACAAACCTACCGGGTATTGGTGTGAATACCGCAGGCGCGATATGTGCCTATGTCTTTAATAAGCCGGTAGTTTTCGTTGAAACCAATATCCGAACAGTATATATAGATCATTTCTTTCATGACAAAGACGTAGACATCAGCGATACGATTATCAAAGATCTTGTTGAGCGAACGCTCGATATGGAGCATCCACGTGAATGGTATTGGGCTCTTATGGACTATGGGTCATACCTCAAAAAGCAAGGGAGGGCGCAGATTCAACGATCTGCTCATTATAAAAAACAATCTGTTTTTGCTGGTTCAGCGAGAGAGATGCGTGGAAAGATTATAAAAATACTGGTCGGTGGTCCTCAAAACATAGAGACACTCAAGATTAGTGTCGATGCTGATCAGCGCTTCGATGCTGCACTGCAATCACTGAAGAGAGATGGTTTGATTGATATCAGCGACGACGATGTGTGTTTGACAGAGTAGTGACGAAGTTCATAATAGAGACTATAGTGAAGCAGCTATCCTTATTTTTTATGATTGGTCTTGTATTGCTCAGTGCCCCCCTTGTGCGCGCTGAGACGACACGTCCCCTCACCGACCAGTACATAGAGGCGATCCGCCTCGGCTGCAGCAATGCCTTGCAGAGCATGCGCCAGATCCAACGAGTAGAGGCGGTAACACGAGTGAATAGAGGGCAAGAGTATGAAGGCATGCTCAAGCTCGTTTCGGCTCTCAATAGCCGCATTGTTCTTAATAAGCAAGATGCACCGCGCTTGACTAGTGCCGCATCACAGATGCAAACGACATTCACCAAGTTCCAGAGGGACTATCTCGAGTACGCAGAAAAATTTGATACAGCACAGCGGATCAATTGTCGCGAAGCACCAGTTTCTTTTTACGATGCACTCAATGACATGCGTGAGGCCCGCGCAGTCGTTGCTACTGACGTGACAACGTTTTCTGAGCTTCTCGATGAATATCAGGCAAGTTTTAATGAGTTTAGAGGTCTGGTGCCCGAAGCTTCCAGTCAGTCTCGTGCTGAGGAGCTAGACCCGTGAATTGGCAGAACATATTCGAGCGTATACAGCGACACACCATCATCTATGGCGTTATCGCTGCCTTGCTGATCGCAATACTCATGACTATGGTTTCGATGGCGTTGTATGTATCGAGTGGCGCATCACGACTCGATCTGAGTCGTCCTGGCTATGAGAATATTCGGGCTGAAGTCCAGAGTGGCCGCGAAGATAATACATTTCGAGCAAACGGACCACTGAATGAAGCCGTATATGACGACTTCCAAGATCGATTTACAAAACGGCGAGAGGTTATGCAGCAGCTGGGTGATTATCGTTCAACAGCGCTAAATGATAGAGAGTTACAGATTGCCCCGAGCGAGTAGGTGAACGAATATTCTGACCCACAACAGTTTGTCATCAAGCGTCGCCGCAAGCGGTACAAATTCGCTCTGTTTGCAAACAATCCCTTGTGTTTTGAGCTAGAAGAGTGGAGAGCAAGATCAGTTGATGTTCTCGAAGTAGGTGCAGGTACTTCCCTGTTTAGTGTCGAGCTAGCATCTCGCTATCCAGACAAGAAATTCGTTGCTATTGATGTCAAGGCGGATAGACTTCAGATGGGAGCTCGACTGGCTAGCGAGCACGGACTCACGAACATATCGTTTGTGCGAGCACGAGCGGATCAGCTAGAACAGGTCGCTATAAAACATAGCGTTCAACAGCTCTGGCTAACTTTTCCTGATCCGTTCCCGAAAAAACGCTCCAGTGGGAGACGCATGACACACCCAACATTTTTATCCACGTATACGAAGTTGCTGCATATTGACGGTGCTTTTTATCTAAAGCATGACGATCCGACGTTTTTTGCTTGGTCACTCGAGCAGCTCGTTGCCCGCGACTGGCGTCTTCATGAACTTAGTTTTGATCTGCATGATTCAGATTTGCACGAGGATTATAAGATCAAAACCAGCTATGAAGAACGGTGGCTCGAAGATGGACGCAAGACACAGTTCGTAAAAGCAAGTTATTGATAGGATATATTCTGCAGCCTCCGCAACGCATGACATGTATTCATGCAGTATGGAGGGTGCCGGTTGCACGTGCTAGTTGGGCACGTTACAACCGGAAAAGCTGAACTCCCTCAGGTCTCATCGCCGATGTCGCGAGTGGCCAAGATTCGTTCTCCCGGGAACGCTAACCTCAGCCCAGCCGATCGGCGCGACCAAGACTGTGACGCCGACTGTGTAGATGTCGTCACCAACCTGGTTTGCCACGCAAGTGCTCACGCGCTTAGCGATCGTGTCTGCGATGAAACTTCTTGAGATGGCTCGCTGTCCGCTGTCGTTCACGGTGATCCGCACGATCAGATCGTGTGTGAGGTCGCTGGGTTTCCGTGCCAGGTGGAACATGAACGAGAAGTCGACCGTGCTGAAAGTCGTCTGATCGTCGCTGAAACAACGTGCGCATGCCTCGGAGATGGTCTCGATGAGACCCTCCTCGGTAGACGTGAACAGCGGGTTGCGGTGGTGGATCTCGATAGCGGGCATGTTTGCCACACCTCTCTTCAGTAGTAGGGAGTAAAGCTACATCTAACCAGCTCTAATCAATAAAGTGGTAAATGATAACTATATTTTATAAACTTTTAGTTTATTTGTCAACAGAGTGAGTATTCCGGAGCCATGCGTCTATATCGCCCGCGCCCATGACGAGCACTAGGTGACCGCTCGAGACGTGCTGCTTGACCGCATCTTCTAGCGAGTCGTTCATCTCTGCGTAGGTGAGCTTTGACTGATCGAGCTGATCAGCGAGCTGCCGAGGCTCCAGGACATCCTGAGATGGATCTTCTCGGGAGAGGTAAGTTGGCAGCCAATAGACGTGCTTCGCAGCACTAAACACGTCGGGCGTGTAGAGTTCACGGACTTCATGCTGTCGTTTGTTCTGGTGTGGCTGATAGACGAGTGCAACCTCCTTATTTATCTCATGTGCTAGTTGTAGTGTTGCAGCTATCTCTGCTGGATGATGGCCATAATCGGTGTACAGGTTTTTCTCGATCTTTTCAAAGCGTCGTGCTGTACCTGGGAATGAATTTATAGCCTCTAAGATCGCCTTTTGATCCAAGTCTGGTAATAGCTTGGTCAAGGTCTGCAGAACGAGAAAAGCATTTTGCCTGACATGCAGTCCGGCTAGTTGTATATCAGATAATCTAACGTGTTCGTCAAATATGTCGAGATTTGCTCGAGGATCAGTCCTCAGAAAGCGAAAATCTTTTTCCCACATCACGCCACTTTCAGATTGTTCCAAGAATTGTATAAATGCTTGTCGATAATCGTTAGTGTCAGGATATGTTTCTACATGATCGTGTTCGAGGCTCGTGATAAGACTCAGGTACGGTGTAAAATGTAGCATGTTGCGGTCAAACTCATCGCACTCATATACAAAGTACTCTGAGCTGGCGTCGAAACAGCCGCTCGGCCCATACGAAAGGGTGGTACCAACCGAGTACGATATGGGTATATTTAGCTGTTTCATCGCCCAGACCATCATCCCTGTCGTCGTTGTTTTGCCGTGGGTGCCTGAGATCGCTATGAGACGCAGCTGTTTGGTACTGATGATATCAGCAAGCAATTCGTCGCGCTTACTGGTTCGGATGCTGTTTTCGCGGGCAAACAGTAACTCGGGATGGTCGTCAGGCAAAGCGGCAGTGTGAACGAGCCAGTCTAAGGGCTTTTTCTCGTGTACGGACTGTATTTGTGAGCCGTCTTGACCGATCAGCACATCAACACCGCGTTTCTGTAGCTGCCCTATCATGAGGCTATCGTGTAGATCTGAGCCAGACACGTCGTGTCCAGCGTCGAACGCGATCTCAGCGAGCGGTCCAATACCAACTCCGCCTATTCCTGAAAAATATATATGCATTGCCTACAGTATAAACTGATGGGTGATAAACTAGTAATAGCAACATAAAAAACAAATAATTA
>CALFQW010000059.1 GCA_937919305.1 uncultured Candidatus Saccharibacteria bacterium | reverse complement strand
CACTCCTGCAGCAACTAGCCTGGAGCTTTGCGTTTTCTGACTTCGTCAGTATCTACCTCGCAATCCTCAACGGCGTTAACCCGACGCCGGTTACGCTCATCGAGAAGTTCAAAAAAGAGCTCAACAGCTAGTAGCTATTGGTACTGTCGTAGGGCTTCGATAGGATCTTTACGAGCAGCCTTGAGGGCAGGGTATATACCAAAGAGAACACCGACCACAACCGCAGCACCGAAGCCAACACCCAGCGCAGTGAGGCTCAAAACAGGCGGCAAGGCAAGCTGAAGACTAATCAGAGCCGCCAGGCCATAGGCAACGACCACGCCTATCGCGCCGCCCACTACACAGACGACGACTGACTCTACGAGAAACTGCGCCAGGACGTTACGATTTGTTGCACCAAGCGCCTTGCGTATGCCAATCTCTCGCGTTCTCTCGGTAACACCAACGAGCATGATATTCATCACGCCGATACCACTCACAACCAGGGTGATACTCGAGATAATAAAGGTGATGACGATCACGGTGTCAAAAAAGCTGTTTGAGCTATCTGCGATAGCGTCACCACTCAATACGCGAAAATCACGCTCTTCCTGATGATTGATGAAGAGCTGCCGGTCAAGGCTCCCTGCAATCGCATCGACCTTACTCGGGTCTTTCGCTCTTACTAATAGCTGCTGAACCTGTGCTATACCTTGGTTGTAACTCTTGCCATCATCAAAGCTGATATACGCCGCGTTGTCGAGATTCACCCCAGATATGTTGACTGGTGTACGAGTATTTTTCGTGATACCGATGACCGTATGTGGACGGCCTTTTATCAACACAGATTGGCCCATTGCTTCGTCAGTCCCAAACAGGTCTATG
This sequence comes from uncultured Candidatus Saccharibacteria bacterium, assembly GCA_937919305.1. Classification (GTDB taxonomy): domain Bacteria; phylum Patescibacteriota; class Saccharimonadia; order Saccharimonadales; family Saccharimonadaceae; genus CALFQW01. The sequence continues at coordinate 1,847 of CALFQW010000059.1, read as the reverse complement.
GCGAGTTGTTGACCGAGTACGACGGTGTCGCGATTTGTTGCTTCATCGATGAATTGTCCCGAGCGAACTGTTAGATCGAGAACATCAGTGAGCTGAGTATTCGTCGCAACTATTGGTGCGCTCGCGGCAGTTCTATCGCCAGCCTTTACCGAGCCGCTCAGTAGCATGATCGGCGAATAACTAGATACGTCTTCTCGAACCTTGACGCTATTGAGATCTCTCTCGGTGAGTGATGTCGTGATGCCGATACTATATGGGCTCGCCGTCTCCAGTAGACGACTATCTTCATGGCCTGGTCGTATGACGATCAGATTACCATCTAGCTCCTGCACTTGGTCGCTGATGGCATACCGAACACTCTCGCCAAGCGCCAAAACAAGCGTGATCGACGCTACGCCGATAACAATACCGAGAGTCGTCAGCAAAGTGCGTGTCTTGTTTGCGCGGAGGTTTTGTCTGGCAACGCGTAGCACTTCGAGGTTCATGACTTGCCGTCCTCTCGCAACATTTTCTTTAGATGAGAACCTAGGCTGCGTTTGCCGCTGCGTTTTTCGCGAACCTTCTTTGCGTCCTTTTGGGTATCTCGTGCGATCCGTCCGTCCTTCATGTGTATGATGCGTGTCGCATACGTCGTAAGATCCGGGTTGTGCGTCACCATAACGATCGTGTTTCCCTTGCGATGGATATCGCGAAGTTCGTTCATGATGAGCTCGCTACTCTTGCTGTCGAGATTGCCGGTCGGCTCGTCGGCCAGTATGATGTGCGGCTCGTTGACGAGCGCCCTTGCTATAGCGACGCGTTGTAGCTGTCCACCGGAGAGCTGGTTGGGCATATAGTATTCGCGCTCATGTAGCTCGAAAGTTTTGAGCATCTTGCTCGCACGAGTCAGTCTTTTATGGCGGAGGCCTCTCTTGTACGAAAGGGGAAGGGCGACATTTTCGATGATATTTATACGTGGCAATAGGTTGAAGCTCTGAAAGACGAAGCCGATCTGTTCGGCGCGTATACGGGCTCGCATACGCTGACCGATCTCCGAAACGTGACGACCAGCCAACATATAGTCACCGTTCGTCGGCGTATCAAGTAAACCGAGCACGTTCAGTAGCGTCGTCTTGCCGCAGCCGCTCGGTCCCATGATTGCTATGAATTCCCCCTCTTGAATCGTGAGACTGATGTCATCGAGCGCGTTGATGATAGTGTCTTCGTGACCAAATACCTTCGTCAAGTTGACGAGTTCAATAGCTGGAACCGGTGGTTTTGGTGTCGATTTTGCCATATGTGCGCGCTCGGGGTTTGTTCCACTCTATTATAGAGGTGAAATGGTTGCAAGCACAACCAAAATGTGATGTTCTACAACATGTATTTTTGACAATTTTTGAACAACAACCACATCCCTTGGTCATAGAATGCGCTGCCTCGATGTACAATAAGGATATGAAGGTGTGGCGTGCGATAACTTACAGTTGGTGGCTGACGTTGTTTTCTCTAATGTTCACTATCAGCATGGGTTACCTAGTACTAAACCAATCACTTCTGCAGCCTAAGCAAGTCAAGCAAACACTAGCTGCGAGCACCACCTATGAATCCGTACGAGATGGCACGATAGCCAGGCAAATCGTCGACGGCGTAACAGATGCTTATCCAGAAAATGAGCTCATCGACTATGAGCTAGTAAGGCCGATCCTCGTCAAGAACCTGCCCAAAGAGGAGTTGGCAACTGATCTAGAGCCCTCGATCGACTCACTCTATGCATGGCTCGATAGTAAGGAGCCTGACTTCACGATTACTCTTCCTATCGATGAACGACTCAAGCCATTTTACGCAGACCTCGAACCGAAACTTGCAAG
>CALFQW010000058.1 GCA_937919305.1 uncultured Candidatus Saccharibacteria bacterium | reverse complement strand
CAACACTCATGGCGATCTTGAGAAAGGCAGTTTTGATTTTGTTTTCAGCGTTTCTATGAGCGCGTTCGATCGCCAGTTTGCGAGTTCGTACTTCTTGTTGTTCCTTGCGGGCACGAATTTCGAATTGGCGCCGTCGTTTGGCAAAAGCGTCGTCCGATAGCACTGATCATAGCGGCCTTTATCGGCTTGTCTACTGCGATTTGTTCGATTGTTGCTGTACTTTGGTACCAGCAAGCGCTCAGCGCACCGGATCAAGACGGTAGTGATATTCGTGTTCTTATCGAGCAGGGTGAGACATCATCTGAGATAGCTTCAAAGCTCAGGACAAAAGGCCTTATCCGCTCAGAAACAGCATTTAACATCTATGTTCAGACTACAGGTACCAGGGCGAAGCTCCAGGCCGGAGGCTATATACTCTCGACCGACCAGAATGTTCAGCAGATCGTCGATCATCTGGTTGCAGGAAAGGCGGATGAAGTAGACATACTCATATCCCCAAGTGTTACTCTGAATGGCATACGTAAGAATCTGCAACAGTATGGATACTCGTCGGACGAGATTGATCGTGCTCTCTCGGCAGATTACGAGCACCCTCTGCTCGCGAGTAAACCGGACACCGCAACACTCGAGGGGTACATCTACCCAGAGACGTACAGGATCGGAGCAGATCAGACACTCGAAGATTTGTTCGAGAAATCATTCGATGAGCTGTACGAAGTATTAACCGAAAATGGCTATCTAGCAGCTTTCCAGGCACGAAGCCTCTCTATCCATCAGGGCCTTACACTATCATCCATCGTGCAAAAGGAAGTCGACAATCCTTCCGATCAAAAACAAGTAGCACAGGTATTCTTGAGTCGTTTAGCTCAGGATATACAGTTAGGCTCTGACGTCACCTTTATCTATGCGGCAGAGCAGGCTGGTCAACAACCAACGGTGAATTTCGACTCACCGTACAACACCAGGATCAACAAAGGCATCCCTCCGGGCCCCATAGCCAATATGCAGCGTAGTGCGATTGACGCTGTTGCAAGTCCTGCACCTGGCGACTTCTTGTACTTCGTAGCAGGTGACGATGGCAAAACATACTTTTCACGAACAGAAGCCGAGCATAACGCTAACGTCGCAGCACACTGTATCAAGCTTTGCCAAGAGTATTAGATACTAGAAAATATATTGACATATAAATCAACGGTTAGTATACTTGAGAAGTATATGGATGCGAGCCATATAGGATAATGCAAATTACCCCTGTGGAATGCACCTTTATACCTACCGTTCAACTGTCGAACGAGTGCATAAGTATAAACTTGTTTTAATAGCATTTAACTAAGCGATCAAGGTCGACGCGCACTCCGTTTTTTGTTTCTTCCATAGTGATGACAAAACAAAAAAGAAAGACAAAGTGGCGGTAGCTGTGCCCTAGCAATAGAGCACCGGAGAACAACTATAGGTAACTCAAATAGTCGAGCTGGCTTGTCTGCAAAGCGAAAAAAATCGTTAAAGAAAGTTAGTTCAGTTATACCGTATATTGCAGTCTTAGCTGTTATCGGAAGTGTCGTTTCTGTTGGTTATCAATCACCGGTCGAAAAACAAGCTTCTGCTAGCGCAGGCGAAAGCAACATACTACAAGTTCAAGATCCTTCAGTGGATCAGCAACTCGCTGCAGATCTCGCCGCTGAAACAGCGGAGATGGCAGACCTAGCGGTTGCATCAAATGTATCGAATCTCTCGATCTCACTTAACGCAAAAGCTGAACTAGCTCAAGTGGAGACGAGCATCCTGACGAAACCTCAGATAGTAGAGGTAAATGACCTGCGCGGCATCTCTACATATACTGCAGTCGCTGGCGATACGGCACAGACTGTCGCTGCACGCTTTGGAGTAAGTCCCGAGACAGTGAAGTGGGCGAACAATCTAGTTGGTGACGCAATAAGTGTGGGCCAAACACTGAAGATCCCTAACATCGACGGTGTTGTCTACACCGTGCGTGACGGGGATACCGTCGACAGCATTGCATCACGTTATAAGACAGAGCGAGAGCGGCTCATTAGTTACAACGACCTCGAGATCAGTGGCGTCCAGCCTGGTCAAGAACTCGTTCTACCTGGCGGCACCCTACCCGGTAATGAGCGTCCAGGTTATGTTGCTCCGCGCGCAGCGCCAGCCCCACAGTCATCTGCTCGCACTAGTTTTGCTTCTGCTGCATCAGTTGGCAATAGATATGACTATGGCTATTGTACGTATTATGTATATAACCGAAGAGCCGAGCTAGGGCGTCCGGTGGGTAGTTTTTGGGGAAATGCATCCACGTGGCACAGCTATGCGCGTAGCAGTGGGTATCTCGTCAACAACACACCTGCTGTCGGAGCCGTGATGCAAGACAGTTATAGTGCCGGCGGATACGGACACGTAGCGGTTGTCGAAAGCGTTAACGGCGACGGTAGTATTATGGTGTCTGAGATGAACTTTGCCGGATGGAATGTCACTTCAAGCAGAACTTTATCTGCGAGCGAAGCAGGCCGTTATAATTTCATCCACTAGTCGCATCGATCTTTCGTCGAATATCAAACCGTCATCCATCAGGGTGGCGGTTTTTGCTACCTCTGTTATACTGATCGCATATGTTTGTTGACAGTGCCACTGTATTTGTTCGTGCTGGTCGTGGCGGTGATGGCCGCGTCAGTTTCCGTACCGAAAAATACGTCGAAAAAGGCGGTCCAGACGGCGGTGATGGTGGTAGAGGCGGTAATGTTGTCTTTGTCGCCGATCAGAACACTTCGACACTAGTTGACTTCCGCATACATCGAGATCTCAGCGCCGGTAACGGTCAGCCAGGCTCTATGCGTAGACGTCATGGCAAGAACGGTGATGACTTGCGTATCAAGGTGCCTGTCGGAACTCAGATCTATCGAGATGATGAGTTACTAGCTGATTTCACCGAGGCTGCACAAACAGCCATCGTAGCAAAAGGTGGCGATGGTGGCTTCGGAAATGCACACTTCAAGAGCTCTACTCGACAAGCACCACGAGTTGCCGAGCTGGGTGAAAAAGGTGATGAGTTTGAGGCTAAGCTCGAGTTAAAACTGATAGCAGATGTTGGGCTCGTTGGCTTTCCAAATGCCGGTAAGTCAACGTTCCTGAGCGTCGTGAGCAACGCTCGACCTGAAATAGCGGATTATGCGTTTACTACCCTGACGCCAAACCTCGGTGTGGCTGACATCGATGATACGAGCCTACTTATCGCCGACATACCGGGGTTGATCGAAGGAGCGAGCGAAGGCAAGGGGCTCGGTGATGCTTTCTTGAAGCACATTGAGCGCACTGGAGCCATACTCCACCTCATAGACGCATACAGCGATGATCCGGCCAAGAGCTACGAGACTATCAGGCACGAGCTCGAGAGCTACTCCTCGAAGCTGAGTGGACTACCTGAAGTGGTGGTTATCAGTAAGGCCGACGGTCTCGATGATGAAATGATCGCAGCTCAGCAGCAGGCAGTACGAGCAGTAGCGCCATCATCCACCCGAGTGATGGCTATGTCGTCATCTGCAAAGCGTGGTACAGCCGAAGTCTTGCGTGAGCTCGCCCGTAAGGTACATGAGCTCCGTAGGCAGCAAGCAGCCATTGATGAAGAAGGAGGTGAAGAGAGCGCTGTACCGCGTATTGCCCTGAGCGATGCCCAGCTTGATCAGAAATGGCATGTGACAAAAGAAGAGGGGCGCTACGTCGTCACAGGGCGCAAGATAGAAAAGTTCGCAGCTCGCACAGACTACAGCAACCCGCATAGTGTCAACAGGCTGCGTGACATTATTAAAAAGATGGGCATCACGCACCAGCTCGTCAGGAGCGGTGTTGAGAACGATGACATAGTCGTCTTTGGCAAGAGGGGCGACTATCAGATGCGCTTCACGGAAGAATAGCAATATAATAAAAATAATATTGACAATAAATAAAAAATGTGATACTATGAAATAGTAACGCTATTGAGCACCTCTGGGTATTCTAGTGTGTACATTGACAGATAGTGTTTCAAATTACTTTTCTCACCTGAGTTTGTTGCTTCGTGAGACGCGAACTGCACACAAAATAGTTTGTGGTCAGCTCGCGTCTCATGGAGGGGAAGACGCACCGGTACCTACACACCTCGAAAGGGTGATGCTTATGAACTGATGTGTCCCACCCGTCAACCAGCTAGCGAGAGAGGATTCGCCCCGTGTACACAAGTGGTTTTCTGATGTGAAACCCAGCTCAGCGTGCTGAGGAAAAGTACGCACTCCAACAAGTCCTAGCCACCGTACTGCCGTATTGTTAGGCAGGGCTGGGCATCGTCGAAAAGCCTAGAGGGGAATCACGATCATAGCTGCACGAACCGTTCAAACCGGATGTGCCCGACTATGACTTTTTCCGCCTGCCACGTATGTGGGGCTAGATGTAAGATGTAGGAGTTGTGAACCCGTGGGGGGATCACCGACACTGAGCGGCGTGTACATTCGCTCAGAGTGCCTACGTCTTGCACGACGAAGAACTTCATGCTGCAAATCAGGCGGCTGCTCCTAGGAGACAGAGACCACTCGTGCGATGCGCTCGAGGTCAGGTGTCTTTCTTTCCGATCATGGAGCAGCCGCCGCCGCGGAAACACTATCTGTACGACCTTCCTACTGATGGGAGGTCTTTTCTTTTTTGTCAAAAAGCCCAGGTAATAGAATATATATGTAACTTCGTACACGTGTACGAAGTTACATACTGTTATTTTGCATTCAGTGTGGGATGGGCTTTGTAGAGTCGTCGGAGGCTGCCCTCATCGAGTCGGGCTATCTCTGCCACCATCACAAATTGTGTCAGCCCACAATACGCGATCAACTCTGATAGCACATCAAAGCATGGATACGGGTGGAACCACATACTGTCCTTGAGTAGAGTAAACCCGAGTCTGTGAAGTTCACTAGTGAACAGCCGGCGCTCTTTGCCATATCGAGCGGGTATATCGTAGCTGACCATTCGCCAGGTACCATCCCATCTCGACTGATGCTGTATGGTCAAGGCAGCGATCTTGGCACGCTGAAGACGGTGAATACCCTTCACTGAGGGCTGGACGAGCAGATCATCACCCGTTTTCGTTACTTCGATCAGACCTAGTCGTCTGAGGTTGGCGCAGATTGATCGTTTATTCTGCATAGTCGTGCCAGATGGAAATGCATCGACATTTTCTAGCACTTTGAGGAGGGAGTTCGCTTTCGAAGCGACACCAGACAATCCGCGTGATCCTATCGCTTCTAGGACTTGGTTGAGCTGACGTGTCGTTTGCTGACGAGTCATATGCATCATTATAACACGTGTACAACATCGCATAACTATACCTAGGCTATATAGGTCGTTTCCTATACAAATTTGTATACCTGAGAGATCGTGCAGGTGAGACACTACGTGTTGGCAGTGCTATAGTAGCGGTACATGAGTAGCTTTTTTTTCTATGATCTAGAAACCAGTGGCCTCAATGCTCGCAGTGCACGTATCATGCAATTTGCTGGCATTCGAACCGATATGGATCTGCAGCAGATCGGTGATCCGATCAATGTACTTATCAAGTTGAGCGACGATATTCTGCCTGAGCCGCAAGCTGTGATAGTGACGGGTATCACTCCGCAGTCAACCCTTGCTGATGGGTTGAGTGAGCCTGAGTTTTGCAAGATGTTGATGGAGGACGTATTTATACCGGGTACTATAACGGTGGGTTTCAACAATGTCCGTTTTGATGATGAATTTATACGTCACACTCTCTGGCGTAACTTTTACGATCCATATGAATGGTCATGGTCAGAAGATCGCTCGAGGTGGGACATGCTCGATGTAGTGCGTATGACGCGCGCGCTTCGTCCGGGTAATATCAAATGGCCTATCAACGAAAAGGGTGTTGCAGTTAATAAGCTTGAGTTGCTATCGAAAGAAAACGGTCTCTTGCATGAAAAAGCTCACGATGCTCTGAGCGATGTCGAGGCGTTGATCGCGATCACCCAGCTCATACGAAAAGACGAGCCAAAGCTGTTCGACTATCTATTGAAAATGCGAAATAAAAAAGTAGTTAACGAACTGATCAATCTCGATGCTCCGCAGCCATTTGTCTACGTCTCGGGCCGCTATGACCAAGAGTACGAAAAGACTGTCATAGCATATCCTATCGCCCCTGCAGCGAAACCCGGATCAGTGCTCGTCTATGACCTGCGATATGATCCTACGCCATTTTTGAACGCGTCTCCTCAGGCGCTTGCAAGCGTCGTGTTTGCAGACAAGTCGACACGTGAGCAAAAAGGGTTTCAGCGGCTACCAGTCAAAGAGCTAAGCTATAACAAATGTCCTGCTGTTGCACCGCTCGGTGTACTCAACGATGAGAATAAAAGTCGTCTGCGCGTAGATATGTCGGAAATAGAAAAACACTTGAAGCTTATAGCTCAAAACCCGGGGTTTGCTGGTGCGGTGCGCGAAGCATTTGAGATGAGGGAGGCATACGCACCGAGCACTGACGTAGAAGATCAACTATACGATGGATTTATGGACAGCAAAGACAAAGCCAAATGCCTGGCTGTACGGAATGCAGATGCATCTGCGCTCGCTGACTTTCATCCGATCTTTGTTGATGAGCGCCTTCCCGAGCTGCTGCTGCGATACAAGGCACGATCTTTCCCTTCTAGCTTGAGTGATGATGAGATGCAGCGCTGGGAGATGTATCGTACCCAGAAGCTAAATGCTTCACTGCCAGGCTACATCGCATCACTTCAGAAGATGGCAAGCTACAGCAAGGATACATATCTACTAGAAGAGCTGCAGCTCTGGGCGGAGAGTATCGCACCGAGCGATGTTGCTTAGGCCAGCGCCTTCTTGCGCTGAACTTTTTTTGCAGATGCATCACTGTTAGAGCGAGTTTTCTTGGAAGCTGTTTTCGCTTTTGCTATACGGTTCATGCGATCCTTGTTGAGATGCGGTTTTGGGGGCGGAGTCGTTTCACCTATTAGGAGTGTTTGGTGCGAGAGCCAGTAGACAAGAGTGAATAACCCAGCAGGAACGAAGAGCAAATAGGCCCAGATGGGTAGCGTCAGATCAGTCCCAGGTATGATCCCCAATATGATGAAGGCGGATAGTGCGTGCCCGACTGATGCATTGCTCGCAGATGCGATGATGGCGAATACAATGACAGTAGCAACAACCCACTTATACATGGGTGAATTTTATCACAAAAATGCTTATTATTCAACTAGATTATATAAGTATAAAAAGCATAAGTGAAACAGATCGAGAGGATAACAGCAATAATCGATAGTATGATGCTGGCTCTGCGGTGATGGGTAACATAATGCCCGATAGCTTTTCCGACCGCAAGGATACGGTTTTTAACATTTTCTGCCCATACAAACTCTGTTGCAAGTATCGCTATACCGAGCAAGAACACTATCATGCCACCGGGTCCCGGGACCCATCCGACAACTGGGGCAAAAATAACTAGCGTAAGACCAAGGAAGAAAATCACCGGCTTGCGGATGGATCGAGGAACTTTCTTCCAGTTCTTTTTTACCTTGTCCATATCTGCCTATAGTATACCCCGACTAGTGACATACAGGTACCTGACAGCGTATACTAGATGCGTTATGGCTGAATCTATTCGAGTGCAGGGAGCACGTGAGCACAATTTGAAAAACGTCAGCGTGGAGATACCACGCGACAAACTCGTCGTTGTAACTGGGTTGAGCGGTTCGGGAAAATCGAGCTTAGCATTCGACACGATATATGCAGAGGGTCAGCGCCGCTACGTAGAAAGCCTCAGTAGCTATGCTCGGCAGTTCCTAGGGCTCATGGAAAAGCCTGATGTAGATCAGATAGATGGCCTCAGCCCCGCTATCAGTATTGACCAAAAATCTACGAGCCGTAATCCTC
>CALFQW010000057.1 GCA_937919305.1 uncultured Candidatus Saccharibacteria bacterium | reverse complement strand
CAAAAGGCGTCGGCAGCCGGTCAAACATGTCAACTTTTATAGAAAATGATTCTTGACGAAACAGCTCTCCCGCTGAGTAAAATCCTGCAGGACCGGAACCAATCACAACTATTTTCCAAGGTTCAACCATCTACTTTGTATACTAATATTGTTACTATATAAAGTATAGCATATAACGAAGAAAGAAGTAAGCGATGAATATAGCAGTAATAACAGGTTCAACTAGGGATAACAGGGCTACTCGACGACTAGCTCGGTGGGTGCAGAATGAGCTACAGCAGAAAGATGTGACAGTGGATGACCTCGATCTTAAGGTATATGACATGCCATTTTTGAATGAAGAGCCTTGGAACCCTGAGCGCAAACTAACGGAGGGCACAAAATCGTGGCTAGAGAGTCTTGCAAAGGCTGATGGTTACGTATTTGTCACTGCAGAGCACAATCACAGCATACCTGCGCCACTGAAAAATGCGATCGACTACACAGCGGGTGAGATGAATAGAAAACCTGCAATGATAGTTGCTCATGGTTCAGTTAGCGGTGTTCGTGCGATTGAACAGCTACGACTTATCCTGAATAGCAATATCGGGGTGGTACCGGTACCAACGGGCGTTGCGTTTCAGGGAAGAGTTACCGAAGTTATCGGTGTGCAGGGTGAACTGAGTGATGTAGCTGAGAAAAATACGAGTTCTCTGCAGACAGCTATCGATGAGCTACTTTGGTATACTAGCGCTCTATCCCGGGCGAAATCTTAGTTGAGGGGTGAAGTAGCCCTAGACTAGCTGCATGTCGCCCTATTCTTCCAGCGGTTCCGTTAAAACTTTGATTGTCTACGATGTGTAGTCGATGACCGTCAGGCGTCAGTTCGACGCGGAAGTGCTTTCTCGAGACGACAGGCCTTTCCAGTATAGGCAAATCGAGTGAGTTTGAGCGACCCAAAACTATAGACTCACCTGGAGAAATACCGATCGCTGCTACTGGCAGCTCGTGAATATCGTCCTGCGATAACCTATCTTGTCCGCTTATTGTAAATGATGAGTAGTCAGTAAATAGTAACCCACCCTCAGCTGGGTGGATGCGGAGTGACCTCATAGGTACGGCGCCGAATTCGCTACGATATGGCAGCTGTACATCGACAAAAGTATCATCTTCATACGGTATATGTACATCGAGACGCCACATCCCGCTAGAGTTCGGTTCTCCGATCAGCTCCCCAGTGTTGTGATTGTGGCTGTGTTGATTTGTCATGTTTGTTTTTAGTGCTAGTACTTTTGACTGTACTCCTCTGAAACTTGCTGTCAAGTGCGCCACTTGGGCTATACTGTTTACCACATGGGACAACACAAGACGAGCGATAAGTTGCTGTGGATCGATCTAGAGATGACCGGCCTGGATCCGGTTGAT
>CALFQW010000056.1 GCA_937919305.1 uncultured Candidatus Saccharibacteria bacterium | reverse complement strand
CCCAGCAGTAGCAAGAGTGTATAGCTACAGTACCATCATCGGATTCGGCGACGGTCTTTTTGCACAAGCTTCTTTCTCCGTAGCGCAAGCTATCGTGGACCCACAACTCATCGCCTCAGCCGTAGGCTTTATCACTTGCGCACAGGTCTCTGGCGTCACTATCGCTTTAGCTATTGCAAACTCAGTCTTCCTTAATAAATCTCAAACCTCGATCGCGGAGCTTCTGCCTGGTACGCCATTGGCGGAGGTCCAGCAGGCTATTGCTGGTGCTGGAAGTGCTCTTGTTGCTAGTTTGAGCGATGTTGTGAAAATGGAGGTGTTGAAGGCAATTGTCACTGCCATGAGCAAAACCTATATACTTGTTATCACCGCTGGTGCACTTGCCACCGTGTTGAGTTTGGGGATGAAGATTCTTTCCGTGAGAAACTTGATACACTGAAAGAAAATTATTTCCCGAAAGCTCAAACATCTAGTGATAAAACTATTGATGATGAAGATGGTAGCACCGCACAGGACGTTGATACGACAGATGCCATGAAAACGTATATGTCGGCCATCAGTCGTAATCAAAAGGCGAGTGCATAAAACATTATATTAACGGATGTAAATAAAAAGGAGAAACAAAATGTTTCAAACAGAACATCTACAAGAAAAGTGGCAGCCAGTCCTAGAACACCCCGATCTTCCACGGATTGAGGATTCTTACAAGCGGGCAGTTACCACTCTCATCTTGGAAAACCAAGAAAAAGCTCTGCAAGAAGACCGTGGTTTTCTTGGAGAAGTAGCCCCTGTCAATGCTATGTCTGGTGGGCAGATGGATACATGGGACCCAATTTTGATCTCATTGGTTCGTCGTGCAATGCCTAACCTGATTGCGTATGACGTATGTGGTGTGCAGCCAATGACAGGGCCTACTGGTCTTATCTTTGCGATGCGTTCTTCGTTCCTCTCGCAAGATGGTGCTGAGGCTCTCGTTGACGAGGCTATGCCTGGTAAAGCGGGTGCATCGAACCAGAACTTGGCCGGTACTATTGGTGGCGGCGATGTTGGTGCGACTGAGACTAACCCTGCTGTTCTCAATGACAGTCCTTCTGCTGGTACTTACACAAGTGCTACTGGTATGACAAGGGCACAGGCTGAAGCATTAGGCGATAGTGCAACTAACGCTTTTGCTCAGATGGCGTTCTCAATCGAAAAGTCCACGGTTACTGCTGTATCTCGTGCCCTCAAGGCCGAGTATACAATGGAGTTGGCGCAAGACCTCAAAGCAATTCATGGTTTGGACGCCGAGA
>CALFQW010000055.1 GCA_937919305.1 uncultured Candidatus Saccharibacteria bacterium | reverse complement strand
GAACTAGATCTGGACAAGTGGGTCGCGAGTGAGATCACAGCCCTCGGTGCCGAGCCAACGTATCGTACGCGAGAAGTCGGCTTTCCAGCTACCGTTTGCATATCGACTAATGACCAGGTACAGCACAGTATACCTTCCGACTATGAGCTTATGCGAGGCGACGTTGTGAACTTCGACCTCGTTATTACGTATAGAGGTATGAAGACCGATAGTGGCTTCACTATGGTCGTTGATGAAGTGCCAACTGGTGACAAAAAGCGACTCCTCGACTACACTGAGCGCGCGCTTGAGGCAGGAATAGCAGCGGTAAATGGTGAGACGTATACCGGCGATATATCTGCGGCAGTGGAGAAAGTACTGCTTGCGGGGAAGCTTGGTATCGTTCGAGAGCTGGTTGGCCATGGGATCGGTCACGGGATGCACGAAGCACCGGATATACCGAACTATGGCCGAGCTGGTACGGGGAAGCTACTAAAACCCGGTGATACAGTTGCGATAGAACCGATATCAACACTCGGTGGTGAAGCAATACGAACGCTCGATGACGGCTGGACTCTCGTGACGCGTGACGGTAGCTTGAGCGCGCAGTTCGAGCATACGATCCTCGTTACCGAAACCGGGGCTGAGATATTAACCAAGTTGTGAGATCATGAAGACATGAAGATAGCGATTGCAGGATATGGCATCGAGGGTGAAGAGAACTATCGTTATTGGAGTAGTATTTCTGGCGATATAACGATAGTCGATGAAAAAGAGGAACCTGATCGACCTGTGCCTGAGGGCGCGAAGGTACTCCTCGGCGAAGGTAGCTTCCAGCAACTACAGGATTTCGATCTGGTGATTCGCACGGCAGGTTTAGCGCCATACAAGATAAAAACTGATGGGATCATATGGTCTTCGACGAACGAATTTTTCGATAAATGTCCAGCGCCGATCGTCGGCATCACGGGCACAAAAGGCAAAGGGACAACTTGTACACTACTCGCTAGTATCCTGAAAGCGTCTGGTCGAACGACTCATCTTGTAGGCAATATAGGAGTTTCAGCTCTTTCGATACTCGACAAGGTGAGTGCTGAGGACATAGTGGTCTTCGAGATGAGTAGCTTCCAGCTCTGGGATATCAAGAAGAGTCCAGGAACCGCAGTGGTACTGCAGATAGAGGCGGATCATCTGAACGTGCATGAAGGGATGGATGACTACGTTGCAGCGAAAGCAAATATAGTTCGACATCAAACTACAGATGACGCTGTATTTTATCATCCAACCAATCGCTATGCGCGCCAGATAGCTGAGGGCTCGGTGGCGGAGACGAAAGTTGCTTTTGCTACTGATGAACACGGCAGCGTAACAGTTGTTGATGACATGTTTGTATGCAATAACCAGCAGATCTGTTCAGTTGATGCGTTGCAGCTACTGGGAGAGCATAATGTCGAGAATGCTTGTGCGGCGATATCGGTAGCACTACACCTGGGCTGCGATGCAGAAGCTGTAGAGCAAGGACTGAAGGATTGTAAAGGTCTACCGCATCGTATCGAATACGTTGGCCAGGTCGATGGAGTTGA
>CALFQW010000054.1 GCA_937919305.1 uncultured Candidatus Saccharibacteria bacterium | reverse complement strand
AGCGCTAGGAATCGGCCTCATCGGAGCCGCAGCCTTGAACGCTTTGGGCCGCAACCCTGAGAAACTCGCAGATATCCGAACGCTCATGATCACTGCTATCGTTTTTGCTGACGCATTGGCGATCATCGGTATCGTCGTTGCATTTATCGCACGAGGTTAATCTAAGTGATGGAGCAAGCGATACAATTTGCTGCAGCTGAAGCGGCTGGTGATGAGACGATACTCCAAGGACTTGGAATCGATTTTACGTTGTTGATAATCCAAGCAATTGCCTTCTTGTTGACGGTGTTCGTACTAGCGAAATGGGTGTATCCGGTATTTATGCGAATCATAGATGATCGCGAAGCGAGTATAGCCGAGAGTGCTGTCGCCGCTGACAAAGCCAAGAAAGCAGCAGAAGATGCCGAAAAACACGTTGCATCTGAGCTACAAAAAGCTCGAGCAGAAGCCGCTGACATCGTAGCAACAGCAAAAGCCGAAGCGCTGCAAATGTCCGAGCGAGCTGACAAGAAAGCCAAAGAGCGAGCGGAAAGAACCGTTGCCGATGCTCAGAATGAGATCGAGAAGAGCGTCATAGCAGCGAGGAAATCACTAGAAGCCGACACAATCCAGCTCGTACAACAAGCTGCAAGCATCGCAACGTCGAGTGTTGCTGATGACAAGCTCGACACGGCACTGGTGAAGAAATCGATAGCAGGAGCTCGAAAATAACATGTCGACAACTATATCTCGACGAAAACTTTCTCAGTACGCCGCAAATGAACTTGCCAATGGTGGCTCTATCAGCGATGTTGCCCTGCAACTAGCCAGCTACCTGGACGATACGGGCAGGAAGAGCGAAGCTGAGTTACTGCAAAGAGATATAGAGTCTGCGCTCGTAGAGCACGGTATAGTTCTCGTCAGGACCACATCTGCAAGGGCGCTATCTGGCGAGGCGAAGAATGACATCGAAGTAATGATAAAGCACGAGTTTCCGGGTACGAAAGACGTCACCATCATAGAGCTTATAGATGAGAGCGTGATCGCCGGTGTCAAAATCGAAGTACCTGGATACCGGCTCGACGCGACAGTAAAAGCAAAGTTAGAGAAATTGAAGGTAGCATAAAGGAATACGTATGTCGAAAGTGAACGTTGCAGAATTATCCAAAGAACTCCAGGCAGCAATAGCTGGGCTCGAGCAAAGAGATGGCCTAGAGTCAGCCGGTATTGTTACAAAAGTCGGTGATGGCGTTGCATCAATACATGGGCTTGCAAAGGCGGGCTATAGTGAAGTTCTAGAGATCGATACATCAGAAGGTGTCGTCGAAGCATTTGCACTGAACCTCATGGAAGATGAGATCGGTGCCGTTATCCTCGGGAATGATCAGCAGGTATCGGCAGGAAACACCGTGCGTCTAAAAGGCACTGTGCTCGAGGTGCCCGTGGGCGAAGAGTTGTTGGGTCGTGTCGTTGATCCGCTTGGTCGTCCTCTCGACGGTGGCCCTGCTATCAAAACGAGTCAGTCAAATCCAGTTGAACGTGAAGCGATCGGTGTTATGGGGAGAAAAGGAGTTCATGAGCCGCTGATGACGGGCATTATCAGTATTGATACGATGTTCCCTATCGGTCGCGGACAGCGTGAGCTAATCATCGGTGATCGTCAGACTGGTAAAACTGCCGTCGCTCTCGATACTATGATCAACCAAGCAAGGCAAAAAACAGGTGTCGTCAACATCTATGTCGCCGTAGGACAAAAGCTCAGTAAGATCGCTCGACTCGTCGAGAGACTAAAAGCTGAGGGTGTCATGGAGCAAACAATCGTCGTGGCAACGGGCCCATCTGATCCTGCTCCACTGCTTTATCTCGCACCATATGCTGGTACGGCTATGGGTGAATACTTCCGTGACAAGGGTGGACATGCGCTGATGATCTACGATGACCTATCAAAGCACGCAGTCGCATATCGCCAAATGTCACTACTACTCAGGCGTCCACCAGGACGAGAGGCTTTCCCTGGCGATGTGTTCTATCTGCACTCCCGACTCCTAGAGCGGAGCGCTAAATTATCTGAAGAGCTTGGCGCTGGGTCTTTGACTGCTCTGCCTATCGTTGAAACTCAGGCAAACGATATATCTGCGTATATTCCAACGAACGTTATCTCTATCACGGACGGACAGATATTTATGGAAACTGATCTTTTCAATCAAGGCATCAGGCCAGCTATTTCTGCGGGCTTGTCCGTATCGCGTGTTGGTGGAGCAGCGCAGACAAAATCTATCAAGAGTGTTTCAGGCCACTTAAAGCTTGGGCTGTCTCAGTTCCGCGAGCTCGCTGCTTTCGCTCAGTTCGGCTCTGATCTTGATGATGCGACGAAGGCGCAAATCGATCGCGGCCAACGACTTACTGAACTTCTAAAGCAGGCGCAGTATCAGCCGATGAGTATCTGGGAGCAGTGTGCGAGTGTGCACGCTATCGACAGTGGTAGCTTTGATACAGTCCCGGTTGCAAAGATAAAGAATGCTCAGGAAGCATTGCTCACAAAGCTATGGACTGATCACAAAGCTGACATGCGAGACCTGAACAAAGGTGCTGAGAAAGTCGAAAAAGATTCGAAAATTGCGAAGCTTATCGAAAAAACTGCAATATCTGCCGCGAAAGGCTTTGAAGACTAAAGATGCCTAGCCAACGTCAGTTAAAAGGACGAATACGTTCCGTCAAGAACACGAAACAAATTACTAAGGCGATGCAAATGGTAGCGGCTAGTAAAATGCGACGTGCTCAAGAGGCGACAATAGCTAGTGCTATGTACGCCGAGACTGCCCGCAAGATACTTGCACACCTTGCTCAGCTTGGCAGCACGGACGGCCATCCACTATTTGAGCAACGTGAGGTCAAGAGCCGTCTCCTGATAGTCATAGCGAGCGACAAAGGCCTGGCTGGTGCTTATAACACCAACGTAGCAAAGGCGTATATAAAGGAACTGCTATCGGATGAAGCCGCAAAAATCGATACAAAGGCTATAGCGGTTGGTCGCAAAGTGACACAGTTTGCCACGCGTTTGAAGGGCGCCGTCATCGAGGGCGTGTATGAAGATCTACCTGAGGTGCTGGACGGATCAGAGCTAAGGGCTGCTCTCGATAGTGCATATAAAATGTTCGTGGAAGGAGAGGTGGATGCTGTTGATGTGATCTATACACAGTACGTGTCGAGCATTACACAAACACCGAAGGTTGAGCGTCTCTTGCCCGCAGGTAAAGCAGCCTCAGACGAGAAGTATACCGCTACAGATGTGTTGTTTGAGCCCGATGCCGAGACAGTACTAGAGGCGGTTGTGTATCGCCTCGTGGGCGCACAGCTGTTCCAGGCGTTGCTCGACGCCAGAGCTAGCGAACACAGTATGAGAATGATGGCGATGAAAAACGCGACCGACAATGCAAGCGACTTGATAGATGATCTGACGCTCGCGATGAATAAAGCGCGTCAAGCCGCTATCACACAGGAACTCGCAGAAATAAGCGGCGGATCGGAGGCAATGAAATGAGTGAGCTAAGTAAGGAGAAGATGGTGAGCAAACAGTCAGGAAAAATCACACAGGTAGTTGGTGTCGTTGTTGACGTAGAGTTCAGCGACAAGAGCTTACCTGCTATATACGATGCTATCAAAGTCGAGCGAGACAAATCTGTACTTGTGCTCGAAGTTGCACAGCATTTAGATGAACATACTGTCCGTGCAATTGCTATGGCTAGCACTGACGGATTACAGCGCGGTGAGACAGTGACTGCGACAGGTGCTCCAATCAGTGTGCCTGTTGGCAAAGAGACTCAGGGCCGCATGTTTGATGTTGTCGGTGAGCCGATTGATGGCAAGCCCAAGCCATCTGGAAAGACTGCACCGATCCACCGTGAACCCCCTGCTCTCGATGAACAGAGTAACAAAACTGAGATACTCGAGACGGGTATCAAAGTACTTGATCTCATCGCACCTTTGACAAAGGGTGGTAAAGCCGGACTGTTTGCAGGTGCAGGTGTCGGCAAGACTGTCCTTATCCAGGAATTGATTAACAACATTGCCGCTTTCCACTCCGGTAATTCAGTCTTCGCTGGTGTTGGTGAACGAACTCGTGAAGGAAAAGATCTCTATGAGGAGCTAGCTGAGAGTAAGGTGCTCGACAAGACCTCTCTCGTATTCGGACAAATGAATGAACCACCTGGTGCGCGTCTGCGTGTTGCTCTATCTGGTCTAGCCATGGCTGAAAGCTTCCGTGACGAGGGGAAAGACGTGTTGTTGTTTATCGATAATATATACCGCTATACTCAGGCCGGATCAGAAGTTTCAGCTCTGCTCGGTCGCCTGCCGTCTGCGGTGGGCTATCAGCCTAACTTGCAGCAAGAAATGGGACTACTCCAAGAGCGAATCACTTCTACCAAAAAAGGCTCCATCACTTCTGTTCAAGCCGTCTACGTTCCCGCCGATGACTTCACGGATCCTGCACCTGCTACGACATTTGGCCACCTCGATGCCACTATCAGTATGAATCGCGCCCTCACCGAGATCGGTATCTACCCTGCTGTTGATGTGCTGGATTCTAGCTCAAACGCACTTGATCCAGAAGTAGTCGGAGAGGAACATTATCGTGTTGCTCGAGGTGTGCAACAAACTCTGCAAGAATACAAAGAGTTACAGGACATCATTGCGATTCTTGGTATGGACGAACTCTCAGATGAGCAAAAGAAAACAGTTAACCGTGCACGTCGATTACAGCGATTCTTTGCCCAGCCATTCTTCGTAGCTGAACAGTTTACTGGCGCACCTGGTGCATATATCAAACTCGAAGACACAATAAAAGACGCAGCAGATATCCTCGATGGTAAATACGACCACAAGCCTGAGAACTGGTTCTATATGGCGGCTGGTCCGTTGAGCGAAAAGAAAGACGATAAGTAAACCGATAATGCGGCTACAACTCATCACGCTCGCCGGTGTCCAAGTTAATGAGGACGTTTATGAGATTGAACTACCAACCGAAAGTGGCCCAATCGCTGTTTTTGCTGGACACGAGCCACTAGTAAGCCTCGCGAAACCTGGTGCGATTGCTATCCGGAGCACAAAAGATCAAAGTGACGATAAGCGCACATTTTTCGCCATAGGTGGCGGTGTTATCGATATTGACCAGTCAGCAGTCACGGTACTTGTAGATGAAGCTGATCATGGCGATGACATCGTCGAAGCAGATGCGAAGAAGGCCCTCGAAAAAGCTCTAGCTATGCAAAAGAATGCCAAGAATGCTGTCGAGCTGGAGAAAGCATCAGCTCTCGTTGATAGACATAGGGTTCGACTGGACGTTGCAGGTTTGAGGCGTCGCCGTAGAAGCTAGCCGTATGTACCTAGATAACGCAATTGGTTCAATCCAGCCCGGCGGTGACCATATGAAAATGGTCGATAGGCTCGAAAAATTATTGCTGAGCAATAAGTTGTATGTAGACGTGCCATCTGCTATTCCGTCAGCTTGTATCGACGGCAGGCCTGGTGCAACTCTGCGGCCAAACTCAGCCGGTGGAACTAATACTTTAGCGGTAGGTCTAGATCTTGTTCGCCCTAGCCAGCAGCCATATCTCGAGCAGTATCGAGATGTGCTCAGTATTCTTAAAAAAGAGGGTCTGCCGGTAGGGGGGCACGTAGATACCCATGCCGATGAGCAGAAATCCGGCTGTGGTGCATGTGATAAGCTGCAAGCTGTCTATGCTTTCATCGTAGAAAATGGCAGTGTACTGCGCGATGCAGCAGCAGCTCTAGATGTTGCAGTTACTGATGCAGATCACAAATTAATTATCAAAAATGCTTCTGCTAGAGCTGATTTTGCGTCTGGTGCACAGATAAAAAACGCTTTGGCTGATGTTGGCGGCACCATTGATGAGCTGTCTGGAGATCATAGAGAGATCATCATCGTCATTAATACTCGCGCTTCCTCGACTTTAGATAGAAGCTTGATGTCTCAGCACCTCGATACTCATGTAGTGCAGGCATTTAATTTAGACATATGGTCTCTAGAGTTGGCTGCTAAAGAATTGTCGAGTCTCGCTAGCTTTGAACAGCGGCTGATTTTTACTGCGATGCTCTATTACAATCTAGCTGTCGCACATGTACTATGCGGGCCTCGTATGCAAGTAGTGATCAGATAGAACTCCATACTTACCTGCTATAGTGTGCTGCTTCTACAGAGCACCAGATGCGTAGTTTGCGATAGCGTAGACTAGCGCAAGGATGAGGAAGAAAAAGAGCGCGAATAAGACGATAGGTACGATCAGGGCTACCCAGGCAAGTGGATGAGCTTTCGGCTTCGGATCTTCTCCAACCATATCAAACTGACGAAATAGAACAGCGTTCGTGCCCGGCCTGAGTATCTCTGGGATAGCTCCGAAAGTCAGCAAGTTAAGTAGGGCTCTTGAGCTATATGTAGTTAACCAAGCACCTTTTGTGAGACCAAGGCTAGACTTTACTGCTTCGTTACCTTTAAGACCCTTATCGAAGTAAGTCGTACCTGCGAGTGAATAGCGAACAGACATGATGATACCCGGGATTATAAATAGTAGCGACCAGAGCACGACTTTGACAAATACTATGACTTGAATCCAGAGATAAGGGAAGAAGTTGTTTAGTGCTGCTTTGAAAGCTTCACTCAGTCCGACTTTTTGATCTCGTGCGAGTTTGGCGGCAGTATAATCGCCCATAGCCCCGACAATCACCGAGACGATGACAATAAATGCGATCACGAGTAGTGCAACAAGAGCTATGCCAAGTATTACACCTCCGAGTACATCATTGTTACCATATGCAAACACATCCTCACCACCGAAACCATCGGCAAAAATCGCATCGAAGTCGCTTTGCCCAGTGGCTGCGCCACTCTCGGCTGGAGCTGGCGCGGCTTGTTCTGTGGTCACTGGTTCTGAAGGTGGAGGCGTGAAGTAGGTTGGCAGTGAGCCAAGCAGGCCAATTCCAGTCAGAATGGCTAAGAAGATACCCACTGACTGAGCTTTTTTGAATAATAGCTCTAAGCCGTCTGTTGCGATGAAGAACGGGTTATTTTGATAGTCTTTGAGCTCTTGTTTTGAAGGTGATTTGTCCATACACCAAATTGTATCATTTACAATACAATTTGGTCGAGCACTTCTCTTGCCTGATCTGTTGAGCGAGTGTGCATCAGTCGATCTCTGAGCTCAGATGCGCCTTCGAATTCCCTGATATATATTTTGTAGAAACGCTTCAATGTCTCATATGGTCGTTTCGTTAAGTGTGAATATTGATCATAGAGGTCAAGCTGGTATCTGAGTAGACCGATATACTCGTTCCGACTATGCTCATGCGATCTATCTTCAAACGCATATGGATCCGTGAAGATGCCGCGGCCAATCATGATACCGTTAACGCCGGGATTTTGCTCTATGATTTGCATACCATGTGAACGGTTCATGATGTCGCCGTTTATGGTGAGGAGTGTTTGAGGTGATAATTCGTCTCGAAGTCTTACTATCCCAGGGATTAGTTCATGATGAGCTGGCACCTTGCTCATCTCTTTCTTTGTCCTGAGGTGTATGGTGAGGTTAACGATGTCTTGTTTGAATAAATGAGTCAACCAACCTGTCCATTCGCTTAGGTGTGTATAGCCCAGACGTGTTTTGACGCTCACTGGTAGTCCAGCGGATTTCGCTGATTGTATGCTGCTCGCCGCAAGCTCTGGCTTGCGTATGAGGGCGCTGCCACCTGATTTGACCGCAGATTTTACTGGGCAACCCATGTTGATATCGATACCATGAAAACCAAGCTCCTTGCAGTGAAGCGCTAGCTGCTCCATATCACCGGGTTCACCACCCCATATTTGGGCTATGATGGGCTTTTCATCATCAGTTTTGACGAGTCTCCCACCGATCGCTTTCTCCCCTGCATGCACCCAGCCCGTTGCATTTGTGAACTCGGAGAACCATAGGTCTGGCGGACTTGCTCGTTGTATAGTATGACGAAATACAATATCAGTTACCGCTTCCATCGGAGCGAGAGCGAAAAATGGTTGTGGTAAGTCGTGCCAAAAGTTTTGCATAAAACTGGTAGATTGTCTCATAAATGAAACGGGCCCGTCAAACTGACGGGCCGACCGGGGAGACGCACCGAAAGCTGCGATTAACGATGCGTCTCACTCTCACAGACTACGCTGGAATGCAGCAGATTGTCCGCGACCAGGGTGGCGTGGTGGTACCGATGTTTGCCAACTATGTGTTCGCGATGCAGGATTCCGTTTCCCACGGACCCGTAGCTGGTAATTGGGACATGGATGGCAGCAAATTCCTGGAACGGTGGTGGTTCGAGTAAACCCGGATTCG
>CALFQW010000053.1 GCA_937919305.1 uncultured Candidatus Saccharibacteria bacterium | reverse complement strand
TGAAGTTCTACACCCTGTTTTTCGGCTTGCTCGACAGATAACTCTAACGGAAAACCAAACGTGTCGTACAGGGTAAATAGCGCAGCACCATCGATACCGGATGCGGCGGTTTTTTCGAACTCACGAAGCCCTTTTCTCAAAGTTTGCTTGAAAGCTTTCTCTTCCTTGATGAGAGTCGCTATAACGTCGTCTTCGTTTTCCATAAGCTCAGGAAAATCATACTTGTATATCTCGGCAACAACCGGTGAGATATCTTGTACAAAATTTTGCTCAATACCCAAGTTAAAAGCCTTCAGGATCGCACGACGCATGAGCCGACGCATTACATAGCCTTGGGCTTTATTACTCGGTGTGACGCCATCAACCGCGAGGAACATCGCACCTTTGAGATGATCCGATATAACCTGCATCTCAACTTTGTGGTCGTCGTATTTCTTCTTCGAGAGCCTCTCCAGCGCCTCAACGATCGGCCACAACAAATCGATTTTGAACATGTCTTGATTGCCGAGAGCGGCATTCGCGAGACGCTCAAGACCTGAACCATGATCGATGTTTGGCTTTTCTAGCTTCTCAAACTTACCATCGGCAACCTTTTTGTATTCCATAAAAACATTGTTTCCGATCTCGATAAATCGTGGAGAATCGCTCGCTGGATGTGCCTTACCCCACTTTGCTTCATCATGATAGTCTTCACCGAAATCATAAAACATCTCCGAGTCAGGGCCGCACGGATCACCAACGAGAGTGCTCTCTTCATTACCGTTCCTACTCCACCAGTTCTCGTTACCGTCGTACAGAAATATACGACCACCTTGCATGCCAACTCTATCTCCATCCTCAGAGCTGCCGATAGAAACGACCGTCGCGTCGGTATCCCTCTTCTTGAACTCCTTTTGCCATAGAGATATTGCCTCTTCATCGCATGGGATGCCTAATTTCTCGTTACCGATGTAGCAAGAGATGTATATCTTCTTGGGATCGAGACCAACGATATCAAATATAAATTCGGCGATCCAAGGAATTTGCTCCTTTTTGTAGTAATCCCCTAGAGACCAGTTGCCCAGCATCTCAAATGTTGTCGTGTGACTATCATCACCAACGTCTTCGATATCCATTGCCCTCAAACATAGCTGGCTATCCGCAAGCCTGACCCCTTGAGGGTGCTGCTCTCCGAGGAGATACGGGACCATGGGCTGCATGCCGCTACCCGTAAAAAGCGTCGTTGGGTCATCGTGCAGAACTATCGGTGCACGTGGAATAATTGCGTGTCCGCGTTCTTTGAAAAATTCTAAATAAGCTCGACGTATTTCTTGTGCATTCATATCTGTTACAGTATACCTTATTCTTAAACCTAGGCTATACTACGATACCGCCACCGAGACACTCTTCACCTCGATATATGACAGCGGATTGACCAGCTGCTACTGCGCGCTCGGGTTTTTCAAGTGTGAGCTCAACACCTCGCAGTGTAGCCGGCAACAGTTCACCTCTATGGCGAAGACGAACCGTCAGCTTGTCGGCACTTTTCGGCGCAAGATTGATCCAGTGTAAATCTCTCAGCTGGATCTCTTTGCGCCACATCGATGCATCATCTAGTTGTTGGCTAGCATAGACGATGTTCTTATCCGTATCCTTGCCAACCACGTAG
>CALFQW010000052.1 GCA_937919305.1 uncultured Candidatus Saccharibacteria bacterium | reverse complement strand
AATTTTCGCCTGCGGCGCGCTAAAATACCCTTGCTAGAGCGCTAAATATCGAAAAGTTTCGCCTGCGGCGCGCTAAAATATCCTTTCTAGAGCGCTAAACATTGATTTATTTCGCCTGCGGCGCGCTAAAATACCCTTACTAGAGCGCTAAATATCGAAAATTTTCGCCTGCGGCGCCCTAAGTGGGAGGAAATGCGCCGCAGGCGCCTCGATTTTGGACCTTTGACGCCAGGACCGATTTCCCCTCACATCGGCCACAAAACCGGTAGAAACCCCTCATGTTAAGAAGGTGGTTTCTTCCCAGTAACAGTACTGATTGACGCTTGCAGACCAGCAATACCCCACCGCTCCGCCACTCGGCGAACGATAAATACCGTCTTCAATTTGTAGTGTCTGCGTTCGAAAGGTCGTATCACTCATCTGTGCACTATTAGGATAGTATCCAGTCTTTGCATCAACGTTGAGGCCAAAGTGCCTTAGGCCTGATAGATGAGGCTCCACGGTTCGCTCACCGAGATTACAACCGCCAGCGTATGGTAGCCGAAACGAACTGTATTGGTTTAAGAGTGGGCCGAGGAACATAATGACAGTGCGAGTTTTCATAGCTGCATCTATATCCATATTTTCGAGCCTGAGTCTGGCGGGTGGGGTGATAATCAGATCGTTTGACTGGTCTATCCATCTAGTTTTGACACCGATACTTTGGAGTACTTCGATGATACGATTTACTTCTTCGATACGAGCTACCTTCCGGAGCGTCGTCGTTCCCTTGTTGATTAGTGCTGCACATAACAGTGCGACAGCAGCGTTTTTACTCGTTTTTACGTCGATCGTTCCGGATAGTTTTTTACCACCTCTGACGCGCAGATCGGAACCCTTAGTGTTGAGAGAAACGATCTCACTCGAGAGTACTTCACCGATGCGGGCTAGCATCTCTAGCGATACGTTTTGACCACCTTTTTCTATGCGGTTAACTGCGCTTTGGCTCGTACCTAAAGCATTTGCTAACTGAGATTGAGTCATATTTCGCTGCACACGCGCTTCTTGAACGGCTGTGCCGATACGTGTCTTATAATTTGCCATAGCGTTTACTATATACCATATTTGATATAATTTTTGTTGTAAAACTAACTAAAGTTACCCATAAATCGGACTTCTGGCTCGAGTGTGATATCAAGCTTTTTCCGCACGGTATCAATGATCTCGGTTGATACCTCATGAACCTCTCGAGCTGTAGCACCCTCCAGTGTCTCGATCTTCAGGACGTGATCGGGGTGAAGTCGTACGCGCTCCCATACTTGACCACGCCTGTAACCGGCTGCTAGTAGAACATGAGCAGCAGAAGCACGTGCTGGAGAGCCGCCGTGCAGCTCACTTTGTTGTAGTAGACGCTCTATGGCCTTACCCGATTCATCGAAAGAAGCTACCTCTTTCGCTTTTTCTATGTTGAGCAGAGGGTTCTTAAAGAAAGAGCCGGCAGTTCGTTGCGCGGAATCATCTCGATAATCATAGAGTGACCCTGCTCGCTTTCTTGTCTCAGCGATAATTTTTCTTACGTCAGATATGTCATCAACACTCCAGTTGTACTCTTTACCTACGTCGAGTGCGCTTTGGTATCGTAAGTTTTGTTTCTGTGCCGTACTTAGCGAGAATGCCGCACGTAGGATGACGAGCTCGGGGCACAACTGCAGAGAACTCTCGCGATATGAGAACGCAAGCTCCGAGACGTTAAGTCGACTGATCGTGTTGTTGACTCGATCAAAAACATCGACCCACAAAAGTGTATCGCTGACCTGTTGCCCGTATGCTGCTATGTTTCCAAACACACCAGCCCCAACACTACCTGGGATGAGGCTCGTTAACTCGAGTCCCCAGAGGCCATGTTCGACTGCCTGCACTACGAGATCATCCCACCAAACTCCAGCGTCAGCGATCACCACATTATCTTCGAAGTGAATCCTTCCGCCACGTATCATGAGTGTCGTCCCGTCCAGTCCGTCGTCACTGACGAGTATGTTGCTACCGTAGCTTACGATGTTGACGTGCTCGGATCTATCGATTGCTAGCAATACTCGTACTGTTTGGTCAAAATCGCCGCATAACAGAAGATTCTGAGCGTCGCCTCCTACTCTGAGCGAAGTGAGATCGGCTAACGATGTTTTTTGTGTATCCTGCATCTTGCATTCCATTGTAATCAAAATAGTCGTAGTTGTCTCACTCTGGTATACTATATCTCTGTTATGCACCCGTAGCTCAGCGGATTAGAGTGAGAACTGCCAGTCGGCAGTTCGCAAGGCCGGAAACCTGGTTCGCGCAAGCGACCAAGTTGAGGCGGGGTCGAGACAGATTTTGCTGATATACAGCAAAGTATGATCGTGACCTGGTCTTCGGTTCCGAAGTCATGTATTGCGTAACGAACTTCTCATAATCAACCATACGCACCCGTAGCTCAGCGGATTAGAGCACTGGTCTTCGGAACCAGGTGTCGCAAGT
>CALFQW010000051.1 GCA_937919305.1 uncultured Candidatus Saccharibacteria bacterium | reverse complement strand
TTGGTGTTGCTGTCATCGAGAGTAGATGTGGCATCTTTGCACTCTTTGCGAGCAAACGTTGTCGCTGCTCAACACCGAAGCGATGTTGTTCATCGATGACAACAAACCCGAGATTGTGAAAGCTGGTTGCATCCTGGAAGAGGGCTTGTGTACCAACAACGACCTGACATGCGCCACTACCAACCGCCTCATTCAGTACAGTCCTCGCCCGTCCTTTTACTGAGCCCGTCATTATCCCTACACTGATACCGAGTGGCTCGAGAATACTTGCGATTGTTCGACCGTGCTGCTGTGCCAGCAACTCTGTTGGCGCCATCAGCGCAGTCTGGAAACCTGCCCTGGCAGCTATGTAGCCAACGAGAGCAGCAACAACCGTCTTCCCAGAGCCTACATCGCCCTGTAAGAGTCTGTTCATCGGCTGACCACTCTCCATACCCTGTACGGCTTCCCATGCCGCTATGCGCTGCGAGTTCGTCAGGTTGAATGGAAGTCGAGCCACGAACTCCCGCGCATCTGCTGCATCAAAAGCGATACGGTGCGACTCGAGGGATGCATTATCTGCTTTGTTCATCGAGCTCGCGAGCATCAGGGCAAACACTTCCTCGAATCCCAGCCTAAGCCTTGCTAGCTCAACATCCTCAAGCGAATCCGGAAAATGCATCTTATAGACAGCATCAGCGTGAGAGCAGAGCCCCTCAGTGCTAATGAGATCTTTCGGCAATGTCTCAACGAGAGACATGATGTATGGCTTTAGCTCAAGTAAAATCTTACGCACGAGCTGGGACTTCAAACCTTTTATAGCTGGATACACTGGGACAACCCGAGCTGTACTCACGGTATCACCGGCATGAAGCTCGACACTAGGATTCACGATCTGATAACGCTGACGCTGCAAGCCGAACTCTCCAGCTACAAGCCATGGGCCTTCTTCTTTGATCTGAGTAGCTCTATATGGCTGGTTGAACCACACTACCGGCACCTTCTCGGTGCCATCGTCGAGTACTGCTTCGGTAACGCTCATACCACGCCTCACTCGTCTGGTATTCACGTTTGAGAAGGAGCCTTTGACAGATACCTTACCGGGCTTTATATCTATGATGTCTGTTATCTGAGAGAAATCATCATGTCTACGTGGAAAAAAATATACGATATCTCGCACTGTCTCTAGTCCGGCAGCGGCAAACTTTTCAGCAGTTTTTGCACCGACGCCTTTTATAGCTGAGAGATGTGTTTCAGGCTTCACTGTAATCAATGATATCAGCTGAGAGCTTTGACTTAGCCGAGCTACATGCCCGGCTATCGCAAATTCAAGTTACAGAGCGCTCGCGGGTCTCAGCGACGACTTTTTCAACACAATCGTTATATCGTCGCTGATTGTTACGTGCATTCCAGTCAAAACTAAACGGGAACCCATTCGGGATAGACGACCATATTGTGTAATAATATCGCAGCATATGCGCCGGAGTAGTCGCCAAAAATAGTGGTGTCTCCGGGAAGTAGATCATACCTCGATTATGTTGCAATAGTTCCGTTTCATGTTGATCATAGATCGTCCTAGCGGCTGGCCTAATATCTATCTGATGGTCGGTTAAGGACATGGCGAACTGTTGTACCTTGGCTTGATCAAAAACGGCGATCTTGTCATCCGGCATTAATGATCTCGCGTCAGGGTTATCGTTCAAAACATGAGCCGATAGGCCTATATGGCCATAATACTGCGTGTACGTCGGATCGATGATATGACCCTCACCACGCAAATATACATGATCGACATCATTATCTCTGTGCGCTGGAGAAGTTATCTTCTTCCGTATCCTCAAACGTTCTGTCTCGTATCCATAGTCACGAAGCAATAGCTGCATACATGCCGTCACAAGACCACATCTAGGGTATGCCAGCCGCACATCAGCGTCAAAGCCACTCAGAAAAGTCGCTTCAGAAGCGCCAAGAGCTTCTGAGAGTGGTGTTTCGATAGACTTTACCGCTGCGCCTAAATCTAGTCGCTCGGCCATTGCTATAAACTACCTAACCAATAGAAAGGTGTTCTTACCTTTCTTGACTATGCTTGGAGTAGTAAGCGGCTGATCTTCAGTCACTTTCTGGCCATTCACGCTGATGGCTGCGCTATCGATGAGACGGCGACCCTCGCTCAAGCTGGCAGCGACACCGCTCGTAACAAGTGCGTTCAACAAGTGCGAGCTTGCTACCACTGGTATTTCCTCGGCAAGCATATCTAGCTCCTCATCGATGAGCTGTGAAAAAGGCGTGTCTCCAAAAAGCGATGCTGTTACATTTCGAGCGCTCTCGGCTCGCGCTTCACCATGAACAAGTTTTGTTACCTCATATGCTAAGTATTTCTGCAAAAGCCGCTTCGAAAGATCTTTCGAAGCCTCAGTTACTAACTGCTCGTGCTCATCACGACCGATCATGGTAAATATCTTGATATAGTCAGCGACACCCCGGTCGTCTACGTTCAACCAGAATTGATAGAACTTGTACGGACTCGTCATCAACGGATCAAGCCAAACTGCATTCCCTTCACTCTTGCCGAATTTCTTGCCAGTAGACTTCTCCGTAATAAGTGGCACCGTCCAAACATGCGCCTCAGCACCGTCGAGCTTCTTGATCATCTGAGCACCCGAGAGCATATTACCCCACTGATCAGAGCCGCCGATCTGCATAGTTGCGCCGTGTTCACGGAATAGGTGCAAAAAGTCGTAGCCCTGGATCAAGCTGTAGCTGAACTCGGCATAACTGATCCCGACTCCACCTTCTCCGATCCTAGCCTTGATAAACTCCCTATCGAGCAGTTGTGTCATCGAGAAATGCTTGCCGATGTCTCTTAAGAAATCAAGGTATTCTATACCTTTGAACCAATCATAGTTATCGACCAGCTTGAAAGCTTCACCTTCGAGGAGCGTTTTGTACTGCGATGCGATGCCAGCTTTGTTTTTGGCAATCTCATCCAATGTCTTGAGTTCTCGCTCAGCGTCTTCCTTCGGATCGCCGATCATTCCCGTGGCGCCACCGACGAGTACGATAGCTTTGTGACCATGGGCGATCAAGTGTTTAACGAGCATAACCTGTGCCAGATTACCGATGTGCATACTCGCAGCGCTAGGATCTACGCCGAGATAGAACGCTCTAGGCTCATTGATGTTTTCGACGTCAACGAATGTTGTCTGATGCGTGAAGCCTCGCCACTCTAATTCATCCGCAAGTGATACTGCATTTTTATTCATGGATCAAGTATAGCAAAAAGCGTGTTGCTCATAGCGAGGTAGTGTTATAATCATGCATAAGTTTATAAAACTGCCTCGGTGGGGGTTACAGGAGAATTATGCCGTCTAAGAAACGCAAAAATAAGACGCTGAACGTCTACGCTAATTTAACGAGCAAGAGGCGTGCAAAGAAAGACTATTCATCTCGACGTCGGGCTGAGTACCTTGCGTCACTGCCAAAACATCCGTTGAAACGATTCGCTTATCGACTACACCCGAAAAGGTTCTTTGCCTACTGGTTCTCAAAAGAAGGTGGAATCATGGCACTAAAGATAGCAGGTGTCGGTATCTTGCTGATGTTTGTTGTCATAGGGTCGCTCTTTGCGTTTTACAGACGTGAGCTGGACGCCATACGACCAAGCGAACTCAATAAGCGCGTCCAAACAACTATCAGTAAATACTATGATCGAAATGGTGTCTTGCTCTGGGAAGATAAAGGTGACGGAGACTACAAGATACGAGTTGAGTCGAAAGACATCTCCGAGGACATGAAGAAAGCGACTATTGCTATCGAAGACAAAGACTTCTACAAGCACCGTGGATTCAGCCTCACCGGCATCATGCGAGCTGCTGTCAGCAACGCTAGAGGCGAAGGGGCGACCCAAGGAGGCTCAACCCTTACTCAGCAACTTGTAAAGCAAGTATTCTTCGAAGACGAAGCAAACAACCGTGGGCTAGGCGGTGTACCTCGAAAGATAAAAGAGGTGATCTTGGCCGTAGAGGTAGAGCGCATGTACAACAAAGATCAAATACTGACGCTATACCTCAACGAGTCGCCATATGGTGGTCGTAGAAACGGTGTAGAATCTGCCGCACAAACATACTTCAACAAGTCAGCTAAAGACCTTGATCTAGCAGAATCATCTCTCCTAGCGGGTATTCCTCAGCTACCAGGGCTATACGATCCGTACAACACCGAGGGTCACAAGGCCTTAATCGCCAGACAGCACACCACGCTCAACTATATGGTAGAGCAAGGTTATATCAAGAAATCTGAGGCAGAAGCTGCAAAAAAAGTAGATATCTTAGCCACCATAAAGCCTGAGTCAGATCAGTTCAAAAACATCAAGGCTCCTCACTTCGTTCAGATGGTCAAGTCTGAACTGGAAGCAAAACTTGGTAAAAAGATCGTCGGTGCGGGTGGTCTCACTATCAAGACAACTCTAGACTGGCGTACACAGGAGATAGTCGACGGCGCTATCAGTAAACTTTTCACCACTAGACTTCCTCAGTCGGCAAACTTTGATAACGCAGCAGCGACTCTCGTAGACTCTCAGACGGGTCAGATACTCGCCCTTCGAGGTTCACGAGACTATAACTATCCAGACTATGGTGCGGTGAATGCCTCTGTGTCATACCTGCAGCCTGGCTCAAGCATAAAACCATTCGTCTTCGCCTCACTCTTCAAGCAACGTGAGGGGCAGAACTATGGTGCCGGCTCAATACTTGCAGACAGCCCACTACCCCAGAGTATTTATAGAACAGATGACGGAAAATCAGTCGCTAACTTTGACAATAAATTCCGAGGCAGTATACCTATAAGATCAGGGCTGGCTGAGTCGCGAAATATACCGGCTATCAAAGCAATGTATATAGCTGGTGTTGATACTGCGATAAAAGATATCCATGCCATGGGTGACAAAAGCTACTGTACCCAAGGTGTTGAAAAACAAGTCGGACTCGCGTCGGCCATAGGTGGATGTGGCCTCAAGCAAACCGAGCATGCAAACACATTCGCAACACTTGCTCGCATGGGCACATATAAACCCGTTAGTAGTATCCTAGAGGTCAAGAACTCACAGGGTCAAATCATCCAGCAATGGAAAGATGAGAGTAAGCAAGTCATAGACCCTCAAGTCGCTTACATGTTATCCGACATACTGAGTGATGACCGTGCTCGCTCACCATCGTTCGGGCGTGGCGCATCAGGCCTCAACGTCCCAGGAGTTAAGACAGCTACTAAAACGGGTACTTCTAACGCCGGTCGCTTTAGTAAAGAGCTTTGGATGAACAGCTATTCTCCTAAGGCTACATTGAGCATCTGGGTTGGTAACCACGACAACAGAGCAATGAGCAACGCCCTATCATCGATCGTAGGCCCTACTGTTGGAACGATAATGCGAGACACTCACATCAACGTATTCCAGCCAGACGGGACTTGGAAATCTGACGATTGGTTCCAGGTGCCCGCAGGACTACAAAAGCTCTCAGTAGCTGGGAGGACTGACTGGTTCCCATCATGGTACAACAAGTCATCGTCTACATCGGGCGTGAACATCACATTCGACAAGGTGTCTAAAAAGAAAGCGACCGACTGTACACCAGCAGTTGCCAAAGTTCAGGTATCAGTACAGAAGATCACCGACCCAATAACAAAGCGAACGACTTTCATTGCTCCTGATGGCTACGATGCTGGCGCGGATGATGATCTGCACAAGTGTGATGACATAGCGCCAAGTGTGGCGACTATCAAATTCAAAAACAGCAAAATCACTGCGAGCATAACACAAGGTACACACCAGCTACAATCTGTAGAGTTCCGCGCTGGCAATCAAGTGATAGGAACTTCGATCGCGGCGGTTTTTCCTATACCCGGTTTCCGGCGGGAGGTAGTCCGTTAGTTCTGCCTGCGGGAGGTGAGATATTTACCTTTGCCACCCAGGACGCTTCGGGCGCTGCCGTCTATCCGACCATTGTCTCCACCTCGCCAGCTGATGGTGCTTCCAATGTCTCTACCGAGATACTGAACACCGATGGTGTCAGCCTGACTTTCAGTATGCTGATGGACCAGAACTCGGTCAGGAATTCCCAGTTTAAACTGGTTAATGTGACAGATCATCTGATTAATGGTGAGACAAGCAATAACACCGTGACTCTTGATTTAAATAGTCAATATCGTTTGGTGTGTTAAGACCTGATAAATCCAGTGCGGGTAATTCAGACCAGTAGGCGAGCGCGCCAGGAGTTGCCATGGCATATAAAGGTTGTTGCTCTGCAAAAACAGTTTTAAGTGTTTTGCCAACAGCTTCACCATCAAGTTCCCACTTCTCGTAAAAAGCTTCTTTATTCTCTGGGTCTTGAATTTGGGTTGCTAAAAATGGAATAAAACAAAAAGCAACTAAACACCACTGTAGCCATGCAGGAGTAGTCCTTTCTAAAATTGAGTCAGCGTTAATAGCAATAATGAGAAGTGCAAAAGCAATTAAGCCAAAAAGAGGCAGGCCATATCTAAAGGCTGGTGCCGCATCACCCCCAATAATGGCAATATAAGCTGTCCAAAGAAATGCTGGAATGAGTAATGCACCTAGAGCATAGTGATTACGTTTCTTGTAAATTGCAAAAGCAAGTCCTAGCAAGGTAATCTCAAAGAAAGGACGAGCTGCACTAAGCATGCCAATAGTATATTTAAGCCCTGTGATTAAGCTAGCAGAAGATATATCAGTATGACTATGAGATGTGTGAGGTAAAATATCTCCATAGTAACTTAAGCGGAAAAGAGTTTGGCTTATAAATGCAATGGTTGGTAATAATGCGATAACGAAGCCAGCGCCTACATGTTTTAAGTCTTTCGGTTTTTGCCACCACCATACTGTACAAATAATAAGAGTAAAGAGTGGGCCGTCAACACGGGTAAGGGCTGTAATTGTTAATAAAAGTTGTTTTTATCAGCAAACGTCAAAATAAAAGTTATAGAATAATTTACTGAAAATTCTATACTATAATAAAAATTATTCACGGATTTTTAATGTTGCTGAACTAGTTAGAACGGCAGTTTTTCGAGGAATGTGGAAATGATT
>CALFQW010000050.1 GCA_937919305.1 uncultured Candidatus Saccharibacteria bacterium | reverse complement strand
TGGGAAATGGCTGGCGCGTCGCGTTCATACAGTTCATTAAACTGTGGGATGTTTCTGAGCACCAGTTCATCAGTACTATCATGCCTATCTACGAGGAAAAGTTTGACTTTTACAAAGGTGGGCTGGGCTTTTACGAAGCAGGACGACTGAGCAATGAAAACGTCTCAGACGATGAGCATAAACAACAAGCACAAAAAACATATGAGTTCGCCCTACAAGCAGCCAGTAGCGGCGACTATCAGCTTGTCGTCTGCGATGAGATAAACAACGCAGTCGCAGATGGACTACTGGACAAGAACGCGCTCAAGAGGATCATCGACCAAAAACACGCCAGTACAAGCCTCTGCCTCACTGGGCGCAATTTCCCTGAAGAACTAGTATCACGAGCCGATATCGTGACTGAGATGAAAAAATTGAAGCATCATTTCGATGACAAATACCTCGCGAATAAAGGAATCGATTACTAACGCCTAAAAGGCCGTCGCGGTTTTCTATCTAGCTTTTTAGTAGCGTGTTTCGCTGCCGCTACGTCATATATTTTTACCAGCTTTTCTATCTGTCCCGCTTCGTTGAATTGGCTGGCGAGTTCGAGGCTTTTTTTGCTAAAATCTTTTGCTAGATCAGGATCTGAAAGTACGCGCGATACCGCAGCAGCAAAATCATTCACGTCGTTTGGTACGATATAGCCATTTTCACCGTCCACAACTACTTCAGATAAGTCTGTGTCGATCATCACTATAGGTAAGCCCGCGTATGCTGCCTCATGAACCACCCAACCTTGCGTGTCGGTCAGCGAAGGAAATACGAAAACATCACTCGTATCATAGGCGCGACGAAGCGACTCGCGCGGTAGAGCACCTGTGAACGTTATGCGATCAGGGCAAAGTGATGCCGAGGCAAGCTCTTCGAGCACTACGCGGTGTTCGAAATCACCGACGAACACTAAACGAGCATCTGCATGTGTGGCATGTACTTGCTCGATAACGGGTATCAACATATCGAGATTTTTCTCAGCCCCGAGACGACCGACGAATGTCACGAGCCTGTCAGTACCAGCAATGCCATGCTCATCTCGAAACGCTCTCTGCTCATCTCGCGTGCTCGTTGGGATGGGCGTGACACCGTCAGGCTTGAGCGTCACTTCATATGTATAGTTGTCGGCATTTTGCCAACTCTCGAGCTGTTTTTTACTCTTACGGCTCAGTGCTATCACGGCATCGCACTTGCTATAGATGATAGTTACTATTCGCTCGACTATATCTGTATTCCACTTGATACGATCTCTTCGCGGACGATACAGCCTGATGATCTCTCGGAGATCTTTACCATCGATACGAACAGTGAAGGGTAGTATGGCAAGCAAAGCGAGAAGCCCAGTCAGTATTATGCCGTCGTTATAGTGCTCAGCATATTCGCGTATATCAGTGCAGTGTTGTGCGACAAGGGGAGTATCGTTCTTATGCGCAGCATAAATCCCCATCAATCCAACCTGTCCAGGTGAAAATATATGAATCATGTCTAGCTCAAGCTCCTTGATCTGGCGCAGAACTCTAGGAGGGAAAAATAAACTTACATCGTTATCATCAAAAAATAGCCCTTTAACGCTAGGAAACCGAACAATCCTATTGTCTTCTTCGACTGCAACGATGTTTTTGCTCGGTCTAATAGTCTGGGCTGGACAAAATATATAGACCTCATGCCCAAGTGCCTCGAGATGCTTCTTGGTGGACTCTACGACATAGACGATGCCATTGATAGACGGTCTGTACGTATCTGTAAACAATCCGATTTTCATTTCTTTCGGCAGTATAGCATTTTGGCCATGAAACAGCTAACTATGGTACACTGTTTAACAGTAGTCAAATCGGTTATGAATAAACACAAAAAAAAGAAGTTCAAAAAGCCATCGATAGCCTCGCTTTTGCTGCCAAATAAATGGTGGAAATGGCTACTATATATAGTCATCGTCATAATCGCACTGACGTATACTGCAAAATGGTGGAACCCTATCGTATTTCCGCCTGTCAAAAATCCGACTATGGGGGTGAGCTTTTCTATCAAGCGGTCAGAGGAGATGGGCCTCGACTGGAAAGAAAACTATACCGCTCTACTTGATGATCTAGACATCAAAGCGTTTCGGCTCATGAGTTACTGGGATGTCCACGAGCCGATCCGAGGACAACATGACTTTCGTGATCTCGACTGGCAGATAGCAGAAGCCAAGAAACGCGGCGCTACTGTCAGCCTCGCGATAGGACTCAGACAGCCTCGATGGCCAGAATGCCACCAGCCACAATGGGCCGATGAGCTGAGTGGAGGCGCGTGGAAGCAAGCATTATATGCATATGTCGCAACCGTCGTGCAACGATATGAGAATGAACCAACTGTTATCAACTGGCAGCTAGAAAATGAAGGCGCTAACCGATGGTTCGGGCTCTGCGACGCTCCCGACATACGACGACTCCATGAAGAATACCGCCTCGTAAATCGACTGTCCGACAAGCCTATATGGATGAGCCTCAGTGATCAGCACGGCTATCCAGTGCGAGTGCCTGTGCCGGATAAATTTGGCTACTCAGTCTACCGAGAGGTGTGGAGCAATCTCACCTGGCCATATGAAAACTACATCACCTACCCAACACCTATCTGGTATCACCGTCTCCGCGCAACTATCATCAAGCTCACTCTCGATCGCGACATATTTATCCATGAGCTTCAGTTGGAACCTTGGGGGCCAGAGGACACTACCAAGCTATCTGTCGAAGAACAAAACAAGACAATGAGCCTCTGGCAGATAGAAGACAACGTCCTATTTGCTCGTGAGATTGGAGTACCCGAGATCTATACGTGGGGCGGAGAATGGTGGTACTGGCGTAAAGTCAACGGTGACCCAAGTGTCTGGGAAAAGGTCAGGCAGACCTTCGAGGCAACTCAGACAGACTGATCAACTTGTCCTGGAAATTTGCATATTGCTCAGAAAGTTGTATACTGATAGTCATCGTCACCCCCCCAACATTGGTGACCAGCACGTCACCGCACCTATTTGATCGGAGCCAATTCATGGCGAAAATAACTGGACGACGGACAACGCCGTTATCATTCGGCTGGATTGTGTTCGGATGCATCCCTTGCTCAATGCCATTTGTCTTGCTCGGCTTATTAGCGTTCTTATCATTGGCATCAAAAGACTACCTCTTGGTGTTGATCCTGGTCTTGTTATGCATACCCGCATGGAGGTCTAAGGATCTCCGTGAGTATCGGCAAGAAATAGGCGCGTGGAGAAAACACCGCACATCCATTCGTCTGACGCGCAAAATCAAGAGAGTTGTCTGGCAACTTCGTGATGACTCTTACGATCTGCGCGATCCGAATGAAATACAAGTCTGCATCAGACGCGAAAAGGATAAAGTGCTAGGTAAGACGATACATATCGTCATTGGGATGGCTGGCTACTTCGCCGGACCGCAAACGATCTTGCAATACATATCTCCAACTATGGAGAGAGGTTGTTTCGAAACCGCGACGATAGACCAGCTCGAAGATGTATTGACCGCCGTGCTTACAGTTCGCGAACACTGCGGCTAGCCCGCTGCTTCTCGTCGGAGAGTCGAGCACCCGCTCCTCTCTGGCGAGAGGGGTGGGTGTTTTATTTTGCGAGAACGTCTGAATAGATGTCAGCGACTAGTTTTGCGCCTGTGGAAATGTCATATTTTTTGGTGAGTGCAGTGATGTTCTTCTTTTTAGACCTGTAGTATTCTCGGTCTTCGTGTAATTGATTCAGAGTTGCATACGTCAAGCGTGGCTCGACGAGCAGGGCATGATCTGCAAACGTTTCTTTGTAGTCATCTATGTCACGTAACACGACGGGCAGACCAGCAGCTGCAGCCTCGACAACCACCATCCCGAATGTCTCTTGCTCTGATGGCAACCAAAACACGTCGGCAGCATGGTAGTAATCCCGCATCACTTCGAAGTCAACGACGCCAGTACACTGGAAATTACCCGGTGCGCAGTCGATCAGCCTCTGCATTCGCTGATGGTCGGCTGCCATCCTACCGAACGGCATACCGCCAACCCAGAGAAACTGCATATTTGATAATTGTTTCGCAGCAGCGACAAAATCATCAACTCGCTTGCGAGGTTGAACTTGTCCTGCGCCCATAACAACCCATGAGTCGTTTGCTAACCCCAGCTTTTTACGTGCAGCACGCTTCTTAGTAGCATTACTGGCATATCGTTTTGTGTCGATGGTATTGTGCACGATATATATCGGCCGACGAACTCTGAGTCGCTGTAGATCACGTTTTGTCTCTTCCGACACAGCAAAGACAGCGTCAGCTCTGTTATAAAACCACCATAGATAGATCACAGCGAACGGTTTCCAGAGCTCAGCTAGAAACAGACTGCCCACAAGGGAGTCGGGCACCACATGGGCTGTCATGATCTTTTTTGACCGACCAAAGAGTAGTCGTCTCAGTGCGAATGTACCAACCGTATGTATGTGTGTGACATCAGCCCAGTCGTCATCCGCGCAGTTGACCTTTACGGTCAGGTCGTTACGTCCTCGTAGACCGTTTGCGAGCTCGATATATGACGAATGTACACCATGACCTTTGATCCCGAACTCGCTCTCAGAGACCATATTAACTCGCAGTTTGCGACTCACATTTTTCTCCGCTGTCGATAGGTGTAGAGGAATGAACGGAGTGAGCCACGTGTTCTACGAAATTTTACGCGTTCGAGCTTTCCTCTCTCGTCCACGCAATCACTAGAATCTTTGAGCTGCACGTCATCGATTTCTTTGAGCAGCTCCTCCTCGAGCATCAGCTGCCAGGCCGTTTGTTTTGGCGGCTTAGGGCTATCGTCGCGCTGGTTTACTCTCCAGGCGAGTGTCAGGGCAGGGATAACAGTGAAGCCGATCTGCTCCTCGGGTAGCATTTGCGCATCGATACTCTTGGCGTGAGGACCGTGCTCGATAGGCAGCACAGCATCTCCTTTTGCGCCAACGACGAAGAACTCATCGAAATTCCCGTATAGATTTATCCCGTTGAGCAGCCTGTTCTCTAGCTGTTCAGCTAAACGATATAGCCTGTGTCGACGCAATCCTTCGATAGTCATGAACGTGAACATCGGCCATACAGTGCGACTGCCATGATACTCGATGAGTCGAGGCAGGGGCTGCTGTGCATGGAGGGCGCGAGACCTCAAGCCATAATCAGTCAAAAAGTCGTCGCTGAACAGTCGTTTTACGATCGCGCTGACTTTTGCAGAACGTAGCTCATCGGACACCTCGTCCCACAGTGAAGTGTTAAGCAACCAGCCAGCAGCAACATTTGGGGTCGTCACAAGACCAGCTTTGTCTACAGCACTACCGAAATACTGCTCATCCTCACTCCAGAACTCTTCGAAGAACTTATCTCGCATAGCGTGCGAGAGCTTCTTCCAGTCATGGCGTTTTTCATTGTCGCCGAGTAGTATCGCTGCTTCGTGAAGCGCATCGTAACTCAATGCTTGCACTTCTGCATATGCGATACCTCGTCGATAATTTGCAAGCGTCTTATCTGGGCGAGGGAAGGCAGTCGTACTATCCATAAATGTCTGATAGGGCAGAGCGCGATCATTCGTCTCATACTGGGTAACGAAGCCGTCTGTCATCTGCTCGGATAGCCAGTCAGCGGCACGTTCGAGTGACTCAGCGACGGTGATACGTTCGTCTTTTTGCGTCACAACGTGTGACTGCAAGAACGATCGATCGATATGTATGACGAACTTGTATATCAGTCGGATATACAGTGCTGTTGTGTCCATCGCAAAATACGTCACTATCTGCTGGTCTTGACCACCCCATTTTTTGTAGAAATACCGCATCATTCGTGAGTTCAGCCAGCTCGTGGACTTCCATGTTTTGAGATCACGAAACTCATGATGTATACGTCCACGCTGTTCCTGAGTGACTGGATCGTTTTCGACACCTTGCAGTGCAGCTAGGGCTCGCACGGTCTCGCGCACCGCCTCATGATCAAAATCTGCAACGAACTTCGCGGCCATAGAAGCATCGCGACCAAACAGTGTGTGATTGTACATGACACCATTGCTCGTATAGATACCCATGCCATTCGTCGCTCGAAGGTCGTGATATGCCTGCCACACATCAGGAACGACAGCATTGAGCTCGTCCTTGTACCGTGATATATCCATACCTAACAGATTACCACGATAGGGCCTGAAAATGACGAAGCCGCCCTTTCCGCTATGTCTCACGACAATGCAGTTAGGGCGGCGAACCTCGTCAGGCACGTTGGTCAGGGTTGTATGCCTGACGTTCACGCTCAGGGATGCCTCTCTCTCGACGAATCTCGTTGTACGAGCCCTTGATGTCCACGATCCAGAACAAGCTGTAGCTCGCCGGGTGAGAGCTTTCACTCCTGTTGATCGTCTCTTCAGGATCGCTGGCTGCCAGCTTGCCGTCGAAGTACACCATGAGTGTCCAGGGAGCGATCCAGAGAAAAGCTCCAACAATCAGTACGCACTGCAGCCAACTCAACCAGTTCGAGGCATAGCTCAGCGCAGCGAACGCAGTGACCAAGGCGATATACCCGTAGCCACCGTAGAGCAAGAAGTTGTGATACAACTTGCTCGGTGAAAAGAGGGCACTATTCGGCATACCGGGACGGTCCAAGAGCAACGTCGCGCTAATCGCGAACCCTAGGGCGATTCCGAGAGCAAGAGCATGTACGTAGTCGTTCTGCCACCAGTGGTCTTGGCCATCGATCGTCGATCGAGACACGACGGTCACGATGAGCGCAACTGCGACCCCCAGGAAGAGGTCTCCGGGGAAGAACGACCGCCACTGGCCCTGAGACGGCAACACTGGCAACACCTGCGCCTGGGAGATGACCCCCCAGAGAATGTGGCCAGCCGGGGTTAAGACGAGGCACACGACGAGCGTGCTGGCGAAGTGACTCCATGCGGAATCACCGAACCACGCCTGGTCTACTACCCAACCGAAGCCGGGCAGGAGACCGATTTTTTCTGACGGACTCATGAGAGGCCCTTTCTGACGAGGGCGAGAATCGGATTCGCCCGGAAATGGTAGTCTCGACGGGCGAAGAGACTCTATCTTCTCACAATACTACATTATCACTATGTTGTCAATACATGACCTCTGGTACAATAAATGAGTATGAAAAAGACATCCCCACAGCCTAGCGCCATCGTCAACCGACGCGCAAGGTATGATTATGAGCTCGGTGATGAGATGGTCGCCGGGATTGTTCTCAGTGGCAAAGAAGTTCGCGCTGCTCGTCTCGGCCATGTGCAGCTTCGTGGTAGCTATGTGGGTATAAATCGCGGCGAGCTCTGGCTGACGAACGCCAGCTTTTCAGTGGTGCACAACCAAAAAGGTGAGCGAAACGAGCCAACGGTAGATAACAGTCCTCGCAAGCTGCTTGTCCATCGCCAGCAGATTGACAAGCTCTCAGAAGCAAAAACTCAAGGCTACACCGTCGTTCCCACAAAGCTTCTAACCCAAGGACGTCACATCAAACTCGTCATAGCACTCGCAAGAGGGAAGAAGAACTACGACAAACGCCAAGCTATCAAAAAGCGCGACACCGAACGCGATAACGCAAAACTTAGGTACTAACTAATTTGTTAAGATAGGTAATTTGTGATATAGATGTACTGTCACAAACATCTTGTGTTGCACCACTATATCGAGAGGAGCGACCATGTCGCTTTGGAATATCGGCCGACGACACCGGCTGTACCAAGAGCACGCAACACGCCTGGAGTTACACCTGGGCAGCAGCATCTTCACCTCGGTAATAATCTTCATCGTGATCATGCTTGCACTTAACGCGACTGGCGTGATCAGTAGCGCAGCTAGTTACGCACTCACGTGTGCTATGGCAGTGCTCACGCTGGTCAGGGTCATGTACTTCCAGCCCAAGCTTCATTTAAAGGCTCGAGAATGGCATGCGTACGACGGAAATCCTGAGATATTGGATCTATACAGTTCGACGCAACTTGTTATCACGATCATTTCACCGGGTACAGACATGAAACAGCAACTAGCTTTTCAGAAGATCGTTGTAGTGCTGCGCGATCATCCGCTGACCGAGTTCATCCTCGAAGGCGATCTGGCCTCGGAGAGCTATTCAGGGGAATGGATGTATCGCCACGACGGACGGACTCCCGTGATCAGAGCCATCCAACAACAGTGACAACGTGGCCACCCTGCTCACTCGTGAGGGCAGCAGGGTGGCCCAAACCTACAATATTTTGATCTGTTATATGCACAGGAAATGTCGATAGATATTGACATATAGCAAATCATTTGCTATAGTAATAGTACGGTGATCAACTGATCACTAGATCGAGAAGGACATACAGTGTTCCCTCGGACTACCGAAACAGCCATGCCCAAGGCAAAGCGCAACAGACGCTTCGCAATAAGCATTCGCAAACTAAGGCGAAATGTTTATCACGAAACGTTTGAGGCGCTTTTTTCGTAGCGAAATAGTGCTAGAAAACCCTGCGAACGTTCGGATAACCGTACGGTCTATTACTTCTGGCATTTCATAGATTGATGTGCGTTGTTTGCTAATGCCAAAAACTTATCGCTCATTCAAAGCGATTGTACCTTCACAACTCTTCAGAGAACCACTACTCTCTGGCTAACCCTCCTGGGCCGACTGACGAGCTACGATATCAAGCTCGTTCAGCCGGTCTGGGATGAGTATGCCCAGCCGGAGAGAGGAAAGGCCATGCCTTTCATGTTCATCCTGGCGATCCTCGCGTTCATCGCGGCCATCGTCAGCGGCTTCCTGTGGGCCGGAACCAAGAGCAACCGCGACAAGCGGGGCTACCTGTACGTCCCGGGCGGAGTCGC
The DNA here is from genome assembly GCA_937919305.1 of uncultured Candidatus Saccharibacteria bacterium. Classification (GTDB taxonomy): domain Bacteria; phylum Patescibacteriota; class Saccharimonadia; order Saccharimonadales; family Saccharimonadaceae; genus CALFQW01. The sequence goes on along the minus strand of CALFQW010000050.1, from coordinate 4,088 downwards.
CGTGGGCTTCCTCGGAGTCTTCGTGCTGTGCCTGCTGATCTCGTCTCTCACCATGGTGGGGACGAAACAGGTCGGTGTCGTGACAACGTTCAACCGTCCGACGGGCACCATGTCCAACGGTCTTCATCTGAAGGCACCGTGGCAGAAGGTGACCGAGATGGACGGCACCATCCAGACCGACAATTACGTCGGCGGAGGTGAGAGCGGCAAGTGTCTCGACATCCGAATCGGCAACGGCTCGGTGGCGTGCATCGACACGACCATCCGGTGGCGGATCATCCAAGAAGAAGCGGACGTCCTCTTCCAGGACTACCGCAACCAGTCGGATGACGTCAACGACGCCGTCCAGGACTCCCTCGTCAAGCGAGAGCTGACGGGCGCCCTCAACGAAGTCTTCGGGTCCTACGACCCGCTGGCAGCAGTGAAGGGCGGCGAGAACGTCGAGGTCGACACCTTGTCTTCCCAGGTCCAGGACGCGATGTTGGAGCGCGTAGAGACCCTCGGTGGCGGTACGCCGCAAGTCGAGGTCTTGAGCGTCACCACCCCGCTGATCCGATTGGACGGAACGACGCAGGAAAAGATCGACGCTTTCCAGCAAGAGGTGGCCAACACGCGCATCGCCGAGCAGAAGCAGGCAACCGCCGAAGCTGAAGCGTTGGCGAACGAGGAGATCACCGAGTCGATCAGCAAGGACCCGAACGTCCTCGCCTACAAGTGCCTGAACATCCTGGAGCAGATGGCTAAGTCCGACACCCCGGTGCCGGCTGGTCTCTACTGCTTCCCGGGTGGTAACGCACCGGTGATCGTTCCGGGTTCGCAGCAGTAGCTCCTCGATGGAGGAGATAGCGTCAAACGAACGCTAGCAAGTGGCTCAAGGCCACATCGTTCTGGCTCGCAGTGTGCCAACAAACGCTGATAAGGCGAGGTGAGTACACCGTTCATGTCGTACCAGGCATGACGGTAGTACTCCCTCGTCCTACAACTCTCACTATAAAACCATGTATACGAGACACGCTCGTATCTATAGCATCATAGTGAGACCACTACCTAACAGTTGTGCCGACATTTTCGCCGGCGACAGCACGAGCGATATTGCCCTCAGTCAACAGATCACATATGACGACAGGTTTTTTCTGCTCCATAGCGAGGCCAAGGGCGGCCTTATCCATGACTGCAATCTTCTCATCACGCAGTGCATCATGGTGAGATATCGAGTCGAGCTTCGTCGCGTCACTATGTATGTTCGGATCTTTGTCGTAGATACCATCGACTTTGGTTGTCTTGATCACGACGTCACACTCTAGCTCCAGCGCCAGACTCAGTGCAGCCGTGTCAGTCGTCAAAAATGGCCGACCTATACCTCCGGCAACGATGATGACTCTGTTTTTGTTCAAGTGCGACAACGCTCGACGATTTGTAAACTGATCAACGAGCTGATCGGCCTTGATGTTACTCAGTGCTCGAGCATCTACGCCCTCACTATTAAATACATCGCTCAGCGCTAGCGCGTTCATAAGTGTCGCGAGCATGCCGATATTGTCCGCTGTCACACGCTGAACAAATTCATTTGCGAGCTGCGCACCTCGTGCATAGTTGCCGCCACCTACCATCACAACAACTTGTGTATCATTCACCAGCACTTTTTTGAGCTCATCCGCGATCCATTTTGCCCTGTTGGTATCGAAGCCACCGTTATGCTCACCTTGTAATTGCTCACCAGATAGTTTGAGAAGTACGCGTTTATACATGAGCTCTAGTATACTAGACGCATGAAACTATACAGCTGGAACGTAAACGGCATAAGGGCAGTTATCAACAAAGGCGAATTCGCGAAGTTCATCGATGGACATGACCCAGATATCCTATGCCTGCAGGAAACAAAAGCAATCAGAGATCAATTCGAGCTAGACCTGCCACAATACACCGAGCACTTTTTTAGCGCAGTACGCAAAGGCTACAGCGGCACTGCACTATTTTCCAAAACCCCAGCGTTGCAATATATAGATGGCATATCCGAAGAGCTGATAAGCGAGTACTCCCTCGATGGCGATAGCTACGGCAATCCGAACGAAGAAGGCCGCGTCATATCAGCAGAGTTCGAGAACTTCTGGGTAGTAACTGTCTATACACCAAATAGCAAACGCGACCTATCACGACTGCAACTACGGCATGATCGTTGGGATGCAGCCTTTCTCAAGCACATCAAAGCACTCGAGAAAACCAAACCCGTGATCGTCTGCGGTGACTTCAACGCAGCGCATAAAGAAATAGACCTTGCTCGTCCAAAGGACAACGTAAAGAATGCGGGCTTTACCGCAGAAGAGAGAGAAGGGTTCGACAACATACTAAGCGCAGGCTACGTCGATGTCTTTCGCCGCGATAACCCTGAATTAACAGGCGCCTACACATGGTGGACCGCATGGGGTGGTGCACGTGCGCGAAACGTCGGCTGGCGTATCGACTATTGGCTAGCGAGTGAAAACATTGCCGAGTCAATAGAAAACCCACAGATCCACGTTGATCAGATGGGTTCAGATCACTGCCCGGTGAGTATCGAAGTAACAAAATAACCTTTGTCACTGATAAATATGCATAACTACTGGCAGAGGCAAGAATCAGACAAGCCACTGTTTCCCGATATCTTGTGGAACAAACCTGAACAACGTGCGCATGCTGGAAAGCTCGCTATCATTGGTGGAAACAAACTCGGTTTTGCAGCTATGCACGATGCATACAAGACAGCCGATGAGGCCGGTGCAGGACAGATCCGCGCCGTGCTACCGGATGTATTGCAGCGGACTATACCAGCTACTGTCACCGAGACAGTCTACGTGCCGAGTAACAAATCTGGAGGATTTAGTAGAGATGCGAGCGACGTATTTGCCTCGGCATGCAGCTGGGCGGATGTTTGCCTTGCCATCGGCGACAATGGGCGAAACAGCGAGACAGCTATGGTCCTCGAGGATCTGACCCGATCTAGCGGTCGACTTGTCATAACAAGAGACTCTATCGATCTCCTCATGAACTCTATGCACGAAATAGTCGCGAGGAAAGAGACAACTTTAGTCGTTTCTTTTGCTCAGCTACAGAAGATATTCCGAACGATATACTACCCGAAAGTGCTCAGCTTTTCGATGCAGCTTTTACAGCTCGTTGAAGCCTTGCACAAGTTCACAACGACCTACCCTGTGACGATCGTTGTCTTCCATCAGCAGCAGCTGATTGTTTCTCACGACGGTCAGGTGATCACGCAGAGCTGGGAAGAGCCGATGGCTATCTGGAGAGGCATGACAGCGGCAAAACTGGCGAGCTATCTACTATGGAATCCCAAGAAACCTCTCGAGGCGATCACAACGAGCTTCTTGAGTATTAGTTTTCCAAAATAGCATATTTATGTTATTGTAACCTTAATTATGTCAGAGCACACTAGCCCGCCAGTTCATCCGCTGCGCGCACGACTCCGAGATGAACTCCTAGATGTTCGTGAGCACACTACAGCCATGCAACACCATACCGACCGGGATCGTTTGAGTGCAGCTTTTTATGATCAATGCAGGGGCGCGTACATCGCGGTGTTATCTGGACCAGTCATCGGTAGCCGGGAGGAGCATCGAGATGCTTTTGCTTCTACTGCGAGAGAGATACTGACACCACTCATCGTAGAATACGATAGTACACCACGTGGTGATATGCGCAGAGGAGAGCTACGGGGCCTCATAAATGAATACACACCGATAGCGCTGCTATCGGGCCCATTTAGCCCTAAAGAGCCAGTCGTATTCCTGGGGAGTAGGCGAGATGATCGAGGTAGAAAAACAGATCTATTTCACGATGGGCGAGGTAGAGATATACTGCCTATACAAGTGAAAACCGAGGATAACGCAACACCGTATGACGTACCTGTCGGCGGTGTGTTAATCCAATCGAGCGACTTCCGCAACCAAGCAATGGGAGTGACCCGCCTTCTTGTGAAAAAATACAGAAGCAGAGACGAATGATGATCGACAGCGGGAGTGCTGTCACCGCGGCACCGTGGGACTTCGTGCAGGGAGATGTCGATGCACGAAGTCCCACGGTGCCGCGGTGAC
>CALFQW010000049.1 GCA_937919305.1 uncultured Candidatus Saccharibacteria bacterium | reverse complement strand
GAGGCGACACGGTCACGGAAAACGTACTGATGGCAGCTGCTCTAAACGAAGGTACGACTATCATACGAAACGCAAGCCCTAACTATATGGTGCAAGACGTCTGTTTTTTCCTCGAAAAACTAGGCATAAAGATCGAAGGTATCGGAACCACGAACCTCACTATCCATGGAGTGAAATCCATAAAGAAAAATGTTGAATACTGGCCGTCCGAGGATCCAATAGAGGCTATGAGCTTCATCGCTGCAGCTATCGTGACAAAATCTGAACTGACAATCCGTCGTGCACCTATCGAATTCCTCGAGCTTGAGCTTGCGACACTAGAAGAAATGGGCCTTCAATACACCTCAACATCTGAATATACAGCGGACAACAAAAGGACAAGGCTGGTGGACATCACCATATTGCCCTCGAAGCTTCTCGCACCGAAGGATAAGCTCCATGCGCTCCCATTCCCCGGTATTAATATGGATAACCTACCCTTCCTAGGTTTGATAGCAACCGTGGCAAAAGGCAGAACACTCCTGCATGACTGGAGCTACGAAAATCGTGCACTCTACTTCCTCGAGCTAACGAAGCTCAACGCATCTGTCGAGATGCTTGACCCTCACAGGATATATATCAATGGACCAACAAAGTGGAAAGAAGCAGATGTCATCGCACCACCAGCCCTTCGACCAACCGTCGTTGTGCTACTGGCAATGCTCGCTACTCCGGGTACGTCTACACTCCGTAAAGTTTACCAGATGGATAGGGGTTACGAGCAACTAGCAGAACGGCTGAATACTATCGGTGCTGACATCGAGCCATTTAGAGATATTTAGCACTATAGAGAGCGTAGTGACGGCTTCCCGTCTGACCAAACTACACTTCCGACTGGCTCAGCCCGGATCACCATATCGCTATCGCTGCACTCTCTACCGCATGCTTTGATCGTCAATTGCTCGCCGGTATCACTTGAAGTATCAGTAACTTTATACGCATAACGCTTGCCTGCATGATCGAGATACACATCATCGCCACTTTTTACTTCAGATACGCGAAATAGAGGTGATTTAGCGATGGTTTCCATGGGCGTGAGGCCGAGGGTGTACCTAGGGGCGCTTAAATCAAGTATTCCGCCTTCTGATGAGCGCTCATTGCTCGTGATGTCAGAGATATCACTATTTATATTCAAGCGTGGGATATATAACCTTGTTGAATCTTCAGCAGGTTTTGTGCTCAGCAAATATTGCGCGGTTTGGTCGGCACTCGCTAGTAACGGCGCTATCTGCGGCGCACTGTACGTTACGCCTCCGTATAGGAAACCAAGCACAAGCATTGATATGAATATGATGGGTTTTTTGGAGCGTTTTTTTTGCACACCGTTTTTGTAGTTATAGCGCATATGCTAAATAGTATATCAGCACTCTACAATAAGTGAACTATTCTGGAAGAAGCTGGCTCTGTTTCACATCAATCCGATATGCGTTCGGGTCGATGCAGTACTTGTCGGTCTCGAGCACTTCAGTCGTAACTCGATCGCATCTGAATTTCTCCCTGATCTGTTCATCACTCAATCTCGATTGGTGGTTGACGGACAGTAGTCGGACCACGCTATACACTAGCACGATAGTGACAATTAGTATTACGAGAACAATGATTTTCTTAGACACGTTCTAGATAGTATACTCCAAAAAACGCGCTGCTCATGTGGCATAAACAGAAAATAGCTCGAGATAAAATATCTTCAAGCTATTTACTTGGGGCGAATGATGGGTCTCGAACCCACGGCCTCCGGTGCCACAAACCAGCGCTCTAACCAACTGAGCTACAGCCACCATAATAATTATTTATTTAAACTAGAATAAACTATTCTTCTTCAGGTGGCCAATCAATAATATCTACTTCATAAGTATAGAAATTATTAACCTCACCATTTTCATCTTTCACCTTAAAGGTAGTTGGAAAGTTTTGGATTTCTACTAACTCTCCTTTTAAGCCTGAAGATTTTATGTTCATTTTGGTTCCTAAAGGAACTTCATTCATTGAATAATATTTTTTAGCCATTATTTATAAATAAATTAATTTATTATTTTTTTTAAAACTAATGGAAATTCAGGTATATTTACTTTGAAGATTTCTCCATCTTCATCT
>CALFQW010000048.1 GCA_937919305.1 uncultured Candidatus Saccharibacteria bacterium | reverse complement strand
ATCACGCCTCCCTGTCACGGAGGAGATCGCCGGTTCGAATCCGGTCGGGCCCGCCACATCTGAGATTGAAACCTGCTTTTGAGCAGGTTTTTATGCTGGGACTACTCAACGTCTATATATTCTTCGATCTTGTCTTGCTTTTTGATGTCTTCAAACCGCTTGTCGAACTCTTTCAGCTCGACCTTTATCATAGAAAAGCGAACGTTGACCGTATCTTTCGAAGCAAGTTTTATCACGTAGTATCCATCACGTCCTTGAATCAACCCCGAAACTTGACCAGCATCGAGTTTCGCAGCTTGCTCGATCAGACCGTTAGGGTCCTGGCTCGCGATAGGTAATTGCCCCATATCCCCACCTTGTGCTTGAGTAGCCTGATCATCTGAGCTAGCCTTAGCAAGTGTTGCAAAATCTTGCCCTGCTGCCGCTTGACGTTGTAGTTCTGTAGCTTTTGATTTTGCCGCGTCGTCTATAGCAAAGCTTACTCGTTGCGTGAGCAGCCTGGTGCGCACAACACCTCGATATTCGTCCAGTGACCAATCATAGAAATCTCTGAGGACAGTTTTTTCATACGCCTCCAAGCTAATAGCTTTACTATTAACACTGCTGGTTATGAAAGCATCAATCTCAGCATTGCTGACTGAGATACCGAGTTCATTAGCAAGCTTTTGAGCGTATGCGTCTTTTATAGCACTGTTTAACTCTTGACGCTTATAATAGTCTGACTGACGTTCGCCATCAGCACTGTTGAGATCAATCTGTTCCTGTTTCACTAGTGAAAATATATCGCTTCTATACTTCTTGAGATAGTCACTATACCTGACATAGTGTCCATCGACTTGCGCCACGGGCACTGGCACAAGCTGAGTCAGCCTATAGATGAACTTCGAGTTGTACTGAGCGACGTAAAGTAGATACCAAAACAACGCCGTCATCACCAACAGCGCAGTTGCGGTAATAAGTAAGCTGTTGAGCACGAGCTTGTGCTTTACGTACTGAATCGGATATTTGAATCGCCTACCGCCAGCAAGTATGTCCTCACGATGTTCTGCAACTGTTTCATTCGTAATACGACCCGCTTTATCGGGGCTCTTCTTTCTCAATATTTTAGCTTTCAATCTCTTCATAAACCTCAGTACCATTCTTATTTGTTGCGTTATCAACAGCATCCTGTAGCTTATTGTATACTTCAGCAGGATGATCAATCCTATCAAGGGTTAAGTCACCTACATAGGTCTGGATAACTAAGGTGCCAAACTTGAACATTTCACCACTCAACCCTGGCACATTATAACTGATATTCTGCACCTTTGATAATGGTAGGTCTATAACATTCTTGTCGAAGAGACCTTCTTGAGATGTTTGTCTCAATCTCTGATCAGTTAAAACATAAAGTGTATAGTACCAACCTATCCAGTGATAAAAAAACAACAACAATCCGATCCCCAGCCCACCGAAGGAGACGAAGAGGAAATTGAGCTCTCCGGGTGCAAATAACATCGGCAAGCTAGCTATGAGAAACGGGATAAGTATGGAGTAGAAGCCTTTTCTGAGTGCAATGACGTGACGGCGAAAAACGAGGAGCACTTCTTCTCCTTCACGTTGTCCCTCAAACTGCTTTTGCATGTATATATAATACCTGAAAATGCGACGAATGCGGTAATGGTACCCCGGACTGGAATCGAACCAATATCTGCTCCTTAGGACGGAGTTATTCTATCCGTTGAACTACCGAGGCATGCCTATGATTATACATATCCCTGCGATATTCGTCTCATGAAGCGATTACTGTTTTTTTGGTACTTGTCCGTGAACAGTTGACTCATGGGGTGCTTTGTAATTATAGACCTCCGACTCATCAAACCACAATGCGATTTCTTGGGATGCTTCGTCCACATCGCCAGAAGCGTGCAATATATTTGGTAAAGTGCCGCTTCTCTCGTTAGTATATGCCCGAGTAACGTGTGTATAGTCACCTCTAATAGTTCCGGGTGCTGACTCCTTCGGATCGGTCGCACCGACCATCTTTCGAACGTGAGCAACTGCCTCTACACCTTCGAGAACGATCGCCAAGACCGGGCCTTCTGACATATGACTGAGAGTTATCCTGTATATTTCCTCACCCCAACGACTGATGAGCTTGCTGATACCTTCATAATGGTCATGAAAATGCTTTTCATCTGGTGCTACCATTTTTACTGCGACGACTTTGAGGCCAGCACGCTCAAATCGAGTTATTATTTCACCCATTATTCCCCTCTGCACGGCATCGGGTTTCAATACAACTAGTGTTTTTTCCACTACATTTTTCTCCATTTAGGAATCATTCCGCACTATTGTACCAGAAGCACCAAGACAATGACCACTGCAAGAGCAATCCTGTACCAGCCAAATATAGCAAGTGATCTTGACTGTAAATACTTCATCAAGAATCCAACTGCAAGTAACCCGCTGATTAGGGCCGCGATATTCCCCCATAGCAAAGGCTCTAAGTTTTGCATGAGATACAAGCGATCATCTGATTTGGATAGGAGTTTCGTGATAACTCCGAGCATTATAGGTATAGATACCAGAAAGCTAAACTCAGCAGCATCAGCAGCTCGCATTCCCATCATTCTTCCAGCTATGATAGTACTGCCCGATCTAGAGGTCCCTGGTATTAGAGCCAACACCTGGATGAGCCCTATGGTTAATGCTCGGCGAGACGGCAACTTCTCCAGCACCGTCGAGCTAAGGCTCGGTAGTTTATCGCTGATGATGAGTAACACTCCTACTAGCACTAACATTACGACGACCGTCCAGACACTGCTGAAAAACGCATTTGCCTCAATGAAGTCTGCGAACACGTATCCGACAAGCCCAGCTGGTAGCATCGCTATAACAATATTTCGCGCTAAGTGATAATTTCGGCCTGCGATAACGTCATGAACGATCCTCATTATTCGTCGCCTGAAATAAACAATGAGAGCCAGCACTGTGCCGACGTTGATCCACTCTAGGAACAAGTGGCTGCTCGCTCCACTCATAAATGTTTGCGCTGCAACAAGATGCCCCGAGCTTGATATTGGTATAAACTCCGTGAGACCTTGGATAATACCCAGGATAATTGCCTCTAAAATACTCATGCTGTACCTATTGTACCCTACCAGTTCATGTCGCAAAATATTAACAAAAGCGCTATGATAACCCTATGTATATCTCAGAACTTATCATCGATTTTATTGAGTACGTCGAGGTTGAAAAAGGTCGTGCGCAAAAAACCGCTGAGAATTACCATCTCTACCTACAAAGGTTAGTCGAATTTGGTGGTGATATAAAAATCCAGCAAATCACGCCTGAGTTTGTTCGCAAATGGCGCTTGTGGCTAAGTCGCTACAGCAATGACCAAGGTGACAGCCTCAGCACCTTGTCGCAGAGCTACCATCTCATTGCGCTTCGAAGCTTTCTAGCCTACTGCTCAAAACGAGATATCAAAACCCTTACGCCTGAGAAGATTGAGCTCCCCAAAGTAAAGCGAAAGCAAGTTACGTTCCTTTCTCAAGAAGAAACTGAACGCCTGATCGAATCTATAAAAACAAATACGGTGACCGGTGTACGCGATCGAGCAATAGTTGAACTACTATACTCGAGTGGTTTGCGCGTTAGTGAACTATGTAACCTCAATCGCGATCATGTTAATCTCAGGCGAGGCGAATTCATGGTTAGAGGTAAAGGCCAGAAAGACCGCCCGGTATTCTTAAGCCCTGAGGCGACAGAGTGGCTAGATACTTACCTAAAGGAGCGAAGCGACGATGCTATTCCACTCTTTATCAGCCACGGTAGCCGTCTGCCTGTACAAAAAGATGGTTCGGATTTACGGCTAACGCCGAGGACAATACAGAGACTAGTCTCTGCTTATGCCAAAATGGCAGGTATCACAAAACATGTGTCCCCGCACACATTGCGTCATAGTTTCGCAACAGATCTACTGATGAATGGAGCCGATATACGCTCAGTACAGAGCATGCTCGGACATAGCAACATAGCGACAACTCAGATATACACCCACATCACCGACCAACATCTCCGCGAAGTACATAAGCAGTTTCATAGATCCCAAAACAACGATTAGCTTCGTGGTATATGACTAAATAGATCGAAGTGTGTCAGATGAAACACTATGGAGTTGGGCAAAGATCCGCCATAGGTGTTGTACCGCCACTGACGTAGAAGTCTTTGCATATGCCGCCACTTCCAGCCTGCACAGCGCTTGTTGGTGAGACAACATTGTCAGGAACCAGTGTCGCCTGGACTCGGCGATAGGTGTCCGCAACCACACCCGTTGAGTCGATCGTGTAGCCAGCTTCTTTCATGCGAACTTTGTTTGCACCGTTATACAACTCAACCTTGACGTCGGTGTTTGCATATAACGGAGAAAGTTGTAAGTAATATGACTGTGCTCCTGGATTTAATCCCGTCACCGTTACACTACAGCGAAAGCCATCCGGATCTGGCGAGGCACTGCATCCAGAAGTATTTCTTGAAGAGAGAGAGGTGTAGTTACTAAGGGTTGCGGCGCCAGAAGATTGCGGGAATATAAAGCTTGATCTCGAGTCAACCTGGCTGCCGTTGAAACTGCCTATTGGGGTATCGATAATCTTCATTCGGACGGCAGCAGACGGCCAAGTCCAATTAGGAACTGGACGATTATCTGTAGCGACCGTTGCACTAGCAGGGAAAGCTGTACCGGAAGGCTGAGTACTCTTGAACCAGGAAACTTTAACACGGTCAAAGGGTGCGCTAGCTCTGAGTGGCAGGAATGTCGTTCTCTTATCGGCAGAGCTAACATCAAGCGTTGCTATGTATGTGCTTATCTCATCGCTAATTGTGACGCAGGTATACCTTTGGTTGGCTGACTCGTCGCCGACTTGTACGCCGTTACTGCCCGATGGTGGCGTAGTAAGAGCTAGTTCTGTTTGAAAAGCTGAGATAAATCCAGGGCATGAAGTGTTTAACAATCCTGTACATGCAGGGTTAGACGGATTTGCCTTGCACACTTCTATGGCTCGTTTCGCACCAGCTATTCCTGCTTGCGCAGCATCGTAGGCTCCGTTGGATAGGTCGGCATTTATAGACTCTCTCTGCGATTGATATACGACTCTCATGAAGCTCACGGCAACGACGGATGTCAGTACAGTAAATAACAACACTGTCAATATCGAGACGAACCCTCGCTGTAAACCCTCACGCTTATACATAATCTTGATTATACCTCCTATGGAATATAAATAGTAGTTGAATATGTCCCGACTGCACAGAATGATCCGATGCTGCCTGGAGGGCAACGCCACGGAAGTCCTCCACCGGGGTCTTCTGGATCAACACTAGCATCTCCGGTATCGCTGCCGATCGTTAATACTACGCGCACCATCTTCGCTGTTGCACCTGCCGGCGGAGCGAGATCAGTGATCTCAGTGTCGAGCACCCTCACCTGTCCCCCAATCATCTCTACTCCTTGAGTCGCGGGGACATTTATATTCCCCGGTGAACTAGAACAGAAAGTGCTACCATTTACGCCTACGTTAGTCCTTATCAGCCTCGCTGTCGCGCCATTCAGACGATACGCACTGCCAAGGCTGACGTCTCGATCGTTCCACAAATATGCAGTCTGTCCGATACATATAAAGTGCCGTCCAGGCTGTGAGTTAAGGCCGGTAACTATCGATGCTGCGCCTTGATTTACCCTATTGAGATCCGCAGTGATAGCTTGCCCTACGCTGTCGATCTGCCGGAGTGTCAGCGCTCTGTTGTACGTGTTGAGTGCCTGGACAAAAACAAGCGTCGCAAGCATGAGTACTGCCGCAAGAAAAGCCATCGCGAGCATGAGTTCAATTACCGTAAAGCCAGTTTTTCCTGAACGTTGGTATTTATATATCATATAGCCTCACTACAGTCTTCAACTCTTGATCACCATTCGACCCAGATCCATCCCAGCATGCTCTAATATAAAAATCTATGTACGGCCTAGAGCCATTTGCGTATCTGTATGACTCAACCCAAAGACCATTGCCTGGCGCAGGTGTCGGATTATTTATGCTACTCGGTCGTTGTGAAATAGATGTATTCGGTGTGGTTGCAGCAACTTGATTCGTAGCTGTAGTCAACGGAAATGCAAAAGGGGTCTTGGATCCAAAAACTCCAGGATCACAAGTATCCGATATAAGTGCGCCTGTGCTTGGCAAGGATCCATTTACTGCTAAGTTACCTACCGTACTAACGCGCTCCCAGTTAGTGGTCGACGGCAAGCCAGGTGCCCTGCTCGTCGCACGTACCGTCTCGTGTAACGCTCTGAGCGCAGCGGCTTGGCCATTTACAAGCGCTTGCGTCTGCGTGCGTTCGAGCGCTAACTGAGATGAACGGATGCCATTGTCCATCAGCGTTGACACAGTTACTATCAGCACAGCCATAACCGCAAGAGCAAGCAACACTTCGATCAAAGTATCCCCTCTTTCATCGCGGTTTATACGCATCGCATTGTACCTTCTATCGTTCCATTCGCTTCGCCGCTCTCTATCTGGCCACCACCGACATCACCGCCAAAACGCACGAAGTGCCGACGCGGACTTGCTAACGAGGTAAAATCGGGGCTC
>CALFQW010000047.1 GCA_937919305.1 uncultured Candidatus Saccharibacteria bacterium | reverse complement strand
AGATCATGAGCGTGCGGGTGAGAATATTCGCGCCTTCCACGGTGATACTCACCGGCGCGCCGGTATAACCGCCGCCGAGGATATTGTTCGGGCCCTGCATGACGCCGGCGCCGGCCATGACATCCATGCCGTCGGTCACCAGCTGCTGGCCGATCTCGGTGGTCTGCTGCTTGAGAATGGCCGAAATCACCGGCGGGTGGTTGCCATTGTCGACACCTGCACAGACATAGACGCGCGCGGATTCCAGGGTGTAGGTCAAAGCTGCGATACGCGCGATCTTGGCCTCCACGCCTTCCATGAGGCCGATCGGAATACCGAACTGCTCGCGCACGATACTGTACGGACCCACCGCAGCGGCGCTGGTCTTGGCCAGGGCCACACCGCTGGCCGGCAGCGATACGGCACGACCGCCGCCCAGCTGTTCCATGAGCATGCGCCAGCCCTGGCCGGCCCCGTCGACGCCGCCGATGATGTTTTCCACCGGCGCGACCACGTCCTTGCCGTAGATCGGGCCGTTGTCGAACGCGCCAATCGGCAGATGGTGATCGCCCAGCTCAAGCCCGTCCATGCCCTTTTCGAGCATGACCACGGTGATGCCGGGAAATTCGCCCTTGCCCAGCAGGTTGTCCGGATCGTGTAGCGAACAGGCCAGGCTGACGATGTTGGCGATCGGCGCCAGCGTGATATAGCGCTTGGAGAAATTCAGTCGAATCTTGGCTTCGCCGTCGTCATCCTTGAATACGACGCCTTCGGCCTTGATCGAGGCGGCATCGGACCCGGCGGTGGGTTCGGTCAGGCCGAAGCACGGCACATATTCGCCGCTTGCCAGCCCCGGCAGGTATTTGTCTTTCTTCTCTTGTCCGATGGCCTGTATCTTCTTCTTATCTGCCGGGATGACTGACTCGAACTCATCAACAAATTTAGGGTTGTTTTTTGTCGGGAGTATAGTGACGTCACGTAGACGAGCTTCGATTAGCCGTTCGATTTCAGGCTTGATATTCTCACCATCCAAGATCTCACGACGTATTTTGTATACGACTTTTCTGTGACGATTTATAACGTTGTCGTACTGAACAACATTTTTACGCGTGTCGTAGTTGTAACCCTCGACCCGTTTTTGTGCAGACTCGAGCGTCTTGGATACCGCTCGATTTTCTATCGGCATATCATCATCGACACCAAGTCTGTCCATGAGCGCTGCAATGCGCTCACCCTGGAATATTCGCATCAAGTCATCCTCTGTACTGACATAAAACTGCGTTGTGCCAGGGTCACCTTGACGACCACCACGACCTCGAAGCTGATTATCGATTCGTCTCGCCTCATGACGCTCTGAACCGAGGACAACAAGCCCGCCTAGCTCACGCACACCTTCTGCGAGTACGATGTCAGTACCGCGACCGGCAATGTTTGTTGCCAGGGTCACGGCACCTTTTTCACCTGCTTTTGAAACAATCGATGCTTCACGCTCGTTGTTCTTCGCGTTGAGTAGCTCGTGCTTGATGCCGGATTTCGTAAGTGCTTTAGAGATGAGCTCGTTTTTTGCGATACTCGCTGAGCCGATCAATACTGGCTGACCTTTCTTGTTGAACGCTTTAATGTCCTCAACTAGTGCCGCGATCTTACCTGCTTCAGTCTTGAAGATTTTATCCTGCTTATCCTGACGCGTTATCGGACGATTTGGTGGTACCTGAACAACATCGAGACCATATATCTGCTGGAACTCTTCGGCTTCTGTAAATGCAGTACCTGTCATACCGCTGAGTTTGTTATAGAGTCGGAAATAATTCTGAAACGATATCGTTGCGAGCGTTTGGCTTTCTTGCTGAACGTTGACGGACTCTTTTGCCTCTATCGCCTGGTGAAGACCTTCGTTGTACCGGCGTCCATGCATGAGACGACCAGTAAATTCATCCACGATAACAACTTCACCGTCAGACGCCACTACGTAATCCTTATCTCTCCTGAAGAGTGTCTGCGCCTTGAGTGCTTGATCCATATGATACACACTCCGTACATGGTCTGGACTATAAAGGTTCTTGATACCCAACAACTTCTCGATCTTGTCGACGCCATCATCTGTGAGGCTCACACTCTTTCGCTTTTCATCAAGTACGTAGTCGTCTACTTTCAGTGTTGCAGCAACTTTCGCAAATTTCTGGTAGAGCTCGGGGTTCTCCATGGCAGGAGCGCTGATGATGAGCGGTGTTCGCGCCTCATCGATCAGGATGGAGTCGACCTCGTCTACGATAGCGAAGTTCAGCTCTCTTTGGCGCAACAATCCAGCATCATTCACCATGTTGTCGCGAAGATAATCAAACCCAAACTCGTTGTTCGTGCCATATGTTATATCTGCCGCATATGCCTCTTTTCGACTGACTGGGCGGAGCTTCTGCATGCGTGGGTCTTCGTGATCTTCGTTTTTGTATTCGAGATCGTACAAAAAACTAGCATCGTTGATAATAACACCCGTGCTCATCCCGAGGTAAGTGTATAATTCGCCCATCCAGCCTGCATCACGCTGTGCAAGATAATCATTGACTGTCACAACATGAACACCTTTGCCCTCAAGAGCATTTAGATATACAGCGAGAGTTGCCATCAGCGTCTTACCTTCACCGGTCTTTAGCTCGGCAACGTTACCCTCATGGAGTACCATCGCACCCATTAACTGTACGTCGTAGTGACGCATGCCCAGCGCGCGATCACCTGCTTCGCGGACAACTGCAAACGCATCTGGCAGTACGGTATCCAGCGTCACACCTTTTTTCTTGAGCCTTGTTTGCAATACTTCAGTCTGCTTCTTGAGCTCAGGTACTTTCATATCATGGTATTTATCTGCCAGATTGTTGATCTCTGCCGCACGCTTCTTGAGTCGCTTAACGATGCGCGCCTGTGGATCACCAAACACTTTTGTCAGTGCTTGTTTCATACTCTTTTTCCCTCACATTCTCCGTAAATGAAACTCCAACCATTATAGCGACGATAAGGGATAAAAAAAAGCCCGAGTGTGTCGGACTTTTCCTTTTCGCGCTGGGTTAGAGCTAGTATTCGACGCGAGGACGATGTGTTCGGCGCTTGAGCCTACTCAAAAGTGAATGCTTGGCTCGGTGCGTCACTCTCGTGTCGTGATACTTTTTTAGCTGGGCACGCAGCTTCTCCTCTACGATATCTACCGCTGCGAGCATGTTCAGCGTTGAATCTTTAGCGGTAAGCTGCTTGTCCGGAACGTAGAGGATGATCTCGGCTTCGTATTTATTGCCATGACTACGATTAACTGACTTGAGCTTGACCTCAGCGGAGGCGCTTTCGCGCGCGTGACGCGGCAAAAACCGATCGAGCCGTCCAACCTTTCGCATTACATACTTTTTAGTTCTGTCATCAGGCGAATACTTTACTCCTGATATTGCAATTGATTGGATCATGCTACCCTCCTTTGTTTAGGACTTGGTAGTTACCATTATAACACTTTTGGCGGCTTTGATTTCGATGCTAGTTCCATATGGCGATACCGATCCTGGGCAGCTTTCTCGGCTTTTGTTGCCTGCATGTCTTCGAAAGCCCCATCCTTGAGATGTGGGAGTTCCCGTGCACTCATGCGGTCGGGTAGCAAGTTCCGAGCGGTTCGCAATACCTCATGAGGGTGGTCATGATCATGCTGCTCAAAGCCATCTGGTAAACTACCCTGATGACGCATCAGCATGCGAGTATATAGCTCGTCTTCGCTCAGCTCTTCATCACCCTCTATAAAATCCGTCAGCGCTTCAGCTCTACGGTTCAAGGCTGCTTGATCACGCTGAGCTTTTCCGGCATATGCCATATGTCTCGCCTCATCTATGTCTTCGACTCTCTCAGGGGTACCGTATAACTGCTCTCTCGTCGGCGCTTCACCGGGTACAAAATCAGCATCTGCGTCTAATTCACCGCCCTCTAAACCAACCGTGAGCCCACCGAGCACGGCAGCGCCCACGCCATAGCCAAAGTCAAGTGAATCCGGAGTGCTCTCCCACCCAGTTAGCGAGATACCAAGTCTCGTCTCAACGAGCCCGTTCGCTATGACGCCTACCGCCAATGCCCCGAGCATCATCTTACGTTTTAGTTTCTTCTTTTCAGGCTTGACGAGGCGTTCATTTGCCGCCTCAGACATGTGACCTACTAGATTTGCTGCCATATGGCCAAAATATAGCGACGGAGCTATGTTTCCGATATGATTACCGACATCGAACGGCTCAGGTAGAGCACCTCTGGCACCAGGTATCTCTCTCGCAAAAAACGACAGTAGATATGTAGCCATTAGTGGAGCTGGTAAGTTGTGATCATTTACCTCAAGCTTCGAGTGCTTTGGCGTCGTTTCTTCTAGTCGAGATGGACCAAACCTGTGCGCAACACGTGCTGATCGTTTTTGTTTTGACATGGTTTAATGATAAATATATCATACCATAAACATTATGTCAAATATATGTCTTGGTTTGTCTATATTTCTGAACGATTGCCCATGTAACCCTGCAAGACTTTTGGCACGGTGACGTTACCCTCAGGCGTCTGATAGTTTTCGATGATCGCAACCATAGTTCGTCCTAGTGCGAATGCCGTTGCGTCGTTTGTATGGACCAGCTCAAGACCTTCAGGAGTGCGCACCCTGGTCTGTAAACGACGAGATTGATAGTCGGTCATATAGTCAGCAGTATGGGTCTCGCGGTATCTTGCCTGACCAGGTAACCACACCTCCATATCGATCCCCCGTGCATTTGGCTTTCCGATATCAGCAGTGCACTTCTGGAGTACGTGATACGGTAGCCCTAGCTGCTGTAACAAGTACTCTTGGATCGCTACAAAGAACTCATGCTCCTTGTAGCTGTCCGCACCTTCTGTGAAGCTCTCCATCTCGAGCTTGTCGAACTGGTGCATGCGTATGATGCCTTCCATATCTTTGCCGTATGTACCGGCTTCTTTGCGAAAACTCGTCGCATACCCTAGATATCGCAGCGGCAATTGGTCGGGGCTAAAGACCTCGCCAGAATGCATGCTACCGAGTACGTGCTCTGCACTGCCCTGAAGCCACAATTCCTCACCTTCAATCTTGTATCGATCATCACTGGGCTCGAGGCGATCCATCTGATCATACGGCTCGGTACGAATCATTAACGGCGGCAGTACAGCTGTAAAAGGCCGTGGATCGACATCAAGCTCAGCTGTTTTCGCAATCTCAGCTAGCTTTTCGCTGTCAGTCAGCACGTCCATAGTGTATTGGACTAATGCTAGTTGCAGCTTGACCATATCGCCCATGACGTACGCGAACCGTGCACCAGAAACTTTCGCCGCACGATCTTTGTCTAACCAGCCCTTTGCCTCTGCGATCTCGTAGTGGTTCTTCGGTTCAAATGTAAGCTGAGGCCTCTCTCCAACTACTTTTACCTCAACATTTTCATCCTCACTTGCACCAACCGGCACATCCTCTAGCGCCATATTTGGTACAAGCTTTAGCAGATCAGTATATTCAGCGGTGACTGCCTTTAGATAGCCTTCCTGTTCAGCTAGCTCTATCTTTATCTGCTTACCTTCATCGATCTGAGACTGCTCAGGACGTCCACCCTTCATGTTCTCTGCGTTTGCATTTCGGCGTTCACGAAGGGCATCAACTCGCTGCTGCAGCTCTTTGCGATCAACATCCAGCTCCAGTAGTCGCTGTATATCGACACCATAGCCTTTATTTTGAGCATTTTGCTGGACTCGTTCGGCGTTTTCTCTGATGAATTTTATATCTAACATAGCACTTATTCTAACAGATGGAGATCAAGGAAAGTACTAGAATTTACTCTGTACGCAATGCTTCGATCGGATCAAGCTTTGCGGCTTTACGTGCAGGTAAGATACCAGCAACCACTGAGATAAGCATAAGAGCAAGAACCACCAGAACACTATGCCATACCTCAGGCTGCAAGAGTGCTATATCAATTTCTAGTGCTTCCTTGATAAATGGATTGGCTGCTATAGCTAGACCAACCGCGATTATGCAACCCAACGTACCCCCCAAAAGTCCTATCCAAGCTGCCTCTATCATGAACAAACGACCTACATCACGCCGACGCATACCGAGCGCTTTCATGAGACCTATCTGCTGGGTCCTCTCCAGGACGCTTATGTACTGTGTATTTATGATGCCGAATATTGCCGTAACGATAGCCAGCGCACCGAAACCTATCAATACCCCCTGTAGAACATTGATAAAGATGAATATAGGCCCCAACAGATCATTGGCGGTCTGGGCATCGTATCCTTTATCTTGCAAAGACTTCTTTACACCTTCGACCCGTGACGTATCCTGTACGCGAACGCTCAGCGCAACATAGGCATCCTCACGAGGAGTCCCTTCGTTTGCGTAGTTATATCCCTTTTTTGCGGCAGCGACACTCATAAATAACGGCTCAGCCCCCGTGATATCAAGGGCGGATTTCTTAGCGACTCCGCTCACGACGAGTTCAAGTAGTAAATCTTCCTTGAGCGGGTTACTAGAGGCGACGGCGACTACTACCGTTTTGCCAACCGCATCTTCGGCATTCTTGAAGCCAAGCGCATCAAGATATTTATCAGGTAGCACCGTCTCTAGCTCGGAAGAACGAGGCGCCCCGCCAGCTAAGTAGTCTAGTGTGACTGCTTTGTCATATGTTTCTACAGCAAGTTCGTACTTGTCGTCAGTCACACTATCACGAGCGATATACTTGGGTACTAGCGCATAGGCCGGCGCCACTTCGGTGACGTTTTCGACACCTTCGATATCAGTGACGTCATCATCATTGAGCAGAACAAAACTAAACCCTCCCCCAAGATCGTAGGTCGGCTGATCATCGTATTTCTTAACTCCATCTCCCGTCTCATCCTTTGGCTGTTGCTGTACGTATATCGTATCTGGATCGATATTGCTACCGATAAGATCATTGATAAAAGCTCGTCCACCGTTTCCGGCAGCAAGGCTCAAGGCAATCGTAAATGCACCCATACTGATGGCCATACTGGTGAGAAATGTCCTGATCTTTGCCTGCTTTAAGCTACGACCAGCACGTCTAGTAATATCTGTTATTTTCATTTTTTAGCTCCTGATTTTGCTGCCCCGTTGTCACTCAGTATCTCACCATCCTTTAGGCGTATCTGCCTTTGGCAAAGTTTTGCGAGATCATCATCGTGCGTTACCATGATCAGCGTCGCATTATTGTTTTTTGCATAGTCAAAAAGCAAATTCTCAACCACTTTACTCGTCACTGAATCTAGATTACCTGTTGGCTCATCGGCAAATAGTATCGCAGGCTCATTTACGATAGCCCTTGCGATAGCTAGACGCTGCTTTTGACCACCACTCAGATCTTTCGCTCGTTGCTTAGCCTTCTCTTCTAGTTCTACCGCCTGAAGTGCTTTTTTGATCTTTGCATCTCGTTGTCTTCGCGGGACACCAGCGATTTCGAGCGGTAGACTGACATTTTCGTAACATGTTTCTTTACCCTGTATGAAGAAGCTCTGGAAAATAAAGCTCATTTCATTTGC
>CALFQW010000046.1 GCA_937919305.1 uncultured Candidatus Saccharibacteria bacterium | reverse complement strand
CACTACGCCTAGCGTGTAATAAGATCAAGTAATCTCGCTGATGTTCGATAGATACGACGTACTGAAACACGTCAACACTAGCTCGAGTCGCACGAGTACTGTCGTAAACTACGGGGCTATGATCAGTCTCGGGACCTTCATGATCTCAGGCCTGTTAGTGCAAGAAATAAGCGCGCATCCTGTACTCCAATCGGTCTTGGCTATAAGCTTTGTCGTATTTCTACTCTGTTTTTTATTCATAGCTATCAGATATCTGGCTATGAAAGATGGTCAATCATCAGCGAGTGGAGTCAAGAAGGTTATCGGCAAGCTTGCTCTATTCTACTTCTTGCCGGTAACTATCGTCGCCATCTTACTGACCATCCTCAGCTATTACGTTTAGGTAACTGACTTGGCGTACCTTAATATGACTAAGACGCTAACCCACCCCCCCGCCAGCGCTAATACCCCCACTCTCGTTGCCAACTCTTCATTTGGGCAATTTCTTTAGTCTGTGCTGAAACTATCTGACGAGTCAGATCTTTGATCTCTTTTCGATACGCGTTTGTCTCTCCGGGTGCTGCCATATCAATAGCAGACTGATGATGAAGTATCATCTGCTCAATGAAAACCTTATCAAATTCATCACCTTGCTTGCCCTCTAAAAGTGCTGTCATTTCATCCATACTTGCCATCATACCCATAGCTGAGTGATCTTGCATATCTTCAGAGCTCGTCGACGGATAGCCCCATTGACTCTGCCATTTCAACATATCCGATATTTCTTGATTCTGTGCCGCAATTATTTCATCAGCCATAAAACGGAGTTCTGTGTGCTTTGCATTCGCTTGTGCAAGCTTTGCCATATCAACCGCGCCTTGATGATGCGCGATCATGTTAGCGATAAAATTCCTATCGTATGTTTCACCAGACATAGCTTGATACTGCTTATAAGTTAGTGACTCGTTATCTGCCGTGACACTAGAGATTGAAGGTTGATTAGTCGGCTTGTTACCCAAATTGACGGTAATGTACAGCATGGCACCGGCTATAGAAACAACCAACAAGATAACGAGTAAAATGATGTATTTTTTCTGCATAATGTAGCTCCTAAAGAATATTTATATATCGTTATGATAAATATATCTCAAAGGCGCAAGACCAGAGGTCTCTTAGCATTAATAGCGAGATGAGGGTTAGTAGAGCTCAGCACTATACGTGCAAGATGAGAGTGATACCTTGATAGGTCGGCGAATCTACTAGCAAAAATTATATACGGCGGTTGCGGTCTTTTCTTTTTGTTATCACGGTCTATATCTTCCGCGAAATCGTCTCTAAGGGGGGCGGTTGGCATACACAGAGAGGTGCAGCCACTTGATGCAAATGTATGATGTGGCGCTTCACTCTGGGTGTATTGAGATTTTCTTGGTAAATCGGCTGCATAAGTATCGTGACTAGCACCTTGATGGCTAGTATATCCAGCCCAACGTTTCTCCTCGATGTGCCCAGAGTGTTCACTGCTCGGGTATGTTGCCGCCACCGACACCAGCAATCCTCCCGCGAAAAAACCTATCAGTCCATAAAGAAGTGCCTTAGTGTCCATAACCTACAGCATCCTACCGATAGCCTTAACAAGCTCATCGGCTTTCCCGGTATTAGTGCCCTTTTTGTCTGAAGTGTGGTCATTACTTAGACAGTGATTGGTATGGTCGCGTATCAGCTCAAGCGCCACATTATCCAGGGCGGATTTTACCGCTCCCACCTGAGTCAAAATATCAATGCAGTACCTATCATCCTCTACCATCTTAGAGATGCCGCGAACTTGACCTTCAACTTTCTTAAGACGTACTGATAGTTGTGTTTTATTTAACTGATAACCGTGAGAAGATTTCATATCAGTGGTGGTCCTTATGATTCTTATGGTACATCATGAGTAGGGCATGACCTTTGTTTTTCGAGAGTAAGTACTTGTTGACAGGGAGCGCTGCAAAAAATGCTACGGTAAGCGCAAGTGGCATACTAATCCAAAATATAGGGTTTACTAAGCCCACTTCCATGGCACCTGGGATTAGAAACATCACAACATTATCCACCAACTCCATAGTAGCTATAGATAGCGTATCCGCTGCAGCTACTACTGACAGCGCTGCAAAAAAACCAACACCACCCTGTACAAGTGGAGCAGTAGATAGAGCAAAACCAAAGACAAATGCCAAAGTGATTGCCAGCCCAAGAGTCAGAAAGACACCGAGACCTAAAGCTGTACCGATAATTAATCCTACAACTTCACCTATAGCACAGCCCGCTAAGCAGTGTAGTGTTGCGCTAACAGCCATCTTATCCAGATTTTTGTCATGTTTCATCATAAATAATATATACCCCATGGGGGTATATATCAACCTGCTCATAGTGTGTAGCTTCTATGGCTACAGCTAGGCTTTAGCTCGCTCTGAACCAACCTCGTTGAGTCGAGCAACGACAGTATTGAGCTTATCGAGATAATAATCCTTAGCTTGTTCAGCTGATTGCTGAAGCTCACTATCTCCGATAGCATTGCCGGCACCTGCAACGAGCGACCAATGCGCAGCAGCTGCACCGCAGAAGAAGCTCAACCACTCAAGGATCTCGACAGGATTATCCCATTCATCGCCGATATATGCCTCCATCATGCCGCGTAGCTTGTCGCATGTCTTTTCAGACTTTGCGGTTGTTACTTCGTTTCCCTTGCCAGCCGCAACGCCTGCGAATACATCCAGTTCAGCTTTCAGGGTGTCGCTGTCGGTGCCGAGGGCTCGTTGTAATGCATCCCCAGCTCTCTCGCCGCATTCAACTCCGATCAATGAAAAGGCGTGTACTTCGCCAAGTTTCTTTGCTACAAAATCATTCATATACACCTCCTTCAGATTTACGTACATAGTATAACGACTCACTCAAGGAGTATCAAACCACGGCGTGGACATAAGCAATATCATGCTATACTGAAATCACTGCAACAAGCAGCATCAAGAGTACGGTAAGAGATCTAGCTCTATGACCCGTCGGCAACCTGCAACAGCAAGGTGCTCCACCTAGACCAATTATCATAAATATAATTGGAAGGATGTAGTTACGCGTATCGTGAGCTTACATCCTTTCTAGAAATAGAAGGGAGTTTTTATGTCAGAAAGACAAACAGAATACCAGGCAGGTGCGGTGCCAGATGCTTCGGTGATCGTCGAAACACTTCTCGATGAAGGGGCGGTTCTCCTGAGAGGCTATGTCGATGACGAAGAACAACATGCTATCTGCGAGGAAGTGCTCGCGCATGAGCTCGCCGAGCACGACAAGTCTGATCAGCCAATACCCGAGCAGTTCCACGCTGCAGAATGGGATCAGTCTGCTGCCCCTCCGCTAACAAGAGCCCTTGGGGCACGGATCACCGGACTGCTCGATCCAGCACTTCCAGACTGGAGGATCAATCATGTCAGAGCGCAGCTCTACGCACCAGGAGAAGCCGGTATCGAGTGGCACCGCGACTACACCAGAGACCTACGGGTTATCGCAGTTGCCTCATTCCTAGGTGCATCGTTATTCCAAGCCAGACTTACTTCGGGCGAGAAGTCTTGGCAACTACAGCCGGGTGATCTCACGCTGCTTCGGGGTACGCTTCTCAGCGGTAATCTCGATGATAGGCCATACCATCGAGTGTCCCCTCCTGAGAAAGGGCGACGCCTCTCACTCGCTTACCGTGAGGTAGCAAGTGAAAAACCAATCCTGGAGCCTCAACATGTCTAGTGTTGCGGCGAATATCGCTGCCATCATCAAGCACATCGATAAGGAGCCGGGCCGCGAAGGATTGAGAGAAACGCCAAATCGATACGCCAAGTTTATCGAGGAATTCACGTCACCACCTGCCTTCACGCCCACGACATTTGCAAGCGAAGGCTACAACGAGATGATCGTCCAAGATAACATCGCGTTTTACAGTCTATGTGAGCATCACTTATTACCATTTTTCGGAACAGGTACCGTTGCATACATACCGAACGAGCGGATTATCGGACTATCGAAGCTCGCTCGAACTCTCGAGCATCATAGCCGTCGACTTCAGAACCAAGAACGTATCACCGAGCAAGTTGCCGAGTACTTACAGGACATCCTCAAGCCAAAAGGTGTTGGCGTTGTGCTGAGTGCGCGCCACTTATGCATGGAAATGCGTGGCGTCAGTAAGCCCAACGTCTGCACAACGACATCAACACTACGCGGCATCTTCAAGACGAATCCACGAACTCGCGGAGAGTTTCTAAATCTTAAGAAAGGTCTCCGATGACCAAGGTAGTAGGTATCGTCAACGTTACACCTGACAGCTTTTCGGATGGTGGTCACTCTTTCAAACCCGATCGCGCCGTCGAGCATGTAGGGCAGCACTTTGCAGATGGAGCGGCGATCGTTGATCTAGGCGCTGAGTCAACGAGGCCCGGTGCCGATGAGGTGTTGGTAGAAGAAGAATGGAGCAGACTCGACCCTGTCATTTATGCCCTCAGAGAAACTCACGAAGCGCGGGGTTTCTCTATAGATACACGTCATAGTGAAGTAGCACGTCGGGCGCTACTAGAGTGGTCCGCTGAGCTCACTATAAACGACGTTACAGGCTGCAGTAACGATGTGATGATCGATGTTATCGCAAATGCTGGTTGCCCCGTAATCGTCGGCCACCTGCCAGCCAGTGCGGAGGGTAGCATAACTGAAGCACATAAACACAAAGAACGATCACTACAGCGCGTGGTAGATGAGATATCCGCGCGAGCCGTCACGCTCGTGAAGCGCGGGATCAAACAAGATAACATCATCGTCGATCCTGGCATCGGATTTGGTAAGTCACCCGAGCTGAACGTTCAGCTACTCGCCTTCGGAAACCTCGTCGACTACCCTGTTATGATCGGCCACTCCCGCAAACGCTTCCTCGGTGAGCATCGTCTCGATCCAAGCTATAACGCGCAGATAGGCCGTCTCGCCTCCTGGCATGGTGCTAACTATCTGAGAGTACACGATGTAGCTAGGCAAACTGCAGCCCTGAGGCCACAAATGGTGTGAGAATCATCTCTAGTGAACAACGAAAATATCCTCAAATCCGTATAGACTTGAGGATATTTTCTTGGTAGTCCTTGCCGAAACAAAGAACATCACCCGAACGAATCGTCAAACGTCTTCCGCTCGCACCCCTGTTGTACGGCCTGCACCCGCACGTCAGCGCATCACTGGATCGCTCAGGAAGCAGGTTGTTGCGCGGTATACGAATGAAGCAATCAGCGCGAAAGCGTTGGGAGAGGAGCTGGGGCTCGCGAAGTCGAGCGTGCTTCGCATCCTTAAGGACGCTGGTGTCGACATCCGGCCGCATGGGCAGCGGATCACTTGAGGCCAGAGTTTGTGATCACATGAAGCCCAGCCAACGATGCTCACATGGGTTGCAGGAATGGCCGAAAGTCTTCGGCTACCTCGAAGAAGTTGCCGCTCGGGTCCCTGATGAAAAAGTAGCGGACGCCAGTCTTACCTTCATTGACCGCGGACTCAGGCTGTAACCCCATGCTCTGCACCCAGTCGTGCGCGGCGTCTACGTCAGATACGCGGACACCATGATGCTTAGTGCCGACTGTTGGAAGGTCGGTCGCGAGTTGCTGCATAGCTTCGGGTGCTGGATGCCCGTCTGCGTACCGGAAGATTTCCAACAAGTACTGCTCCAGCTGCATATGTACGATGTCAATGTCGCCGTCTGGGCTCGTCCAATGATTTGCGACCGTGAAGCCGAAAATCTTATAAAACTGAAAAGCCTCGTCCAAGTCAGTGACGGTAATGGCGACATGATGAGGAATAAAACGCATACCTCATAATATTAACATGCGAGATGATGTATCGATTTAGTCCTGATGCTTGCTACAGCTTCGGCAACGACACCCAGGCAGAGCACCCGGTTCTACATCGCGGCGTCTCCGTCGTAGTGATGCTTTGATCTTGGCATGCTCTCGCACTCGTGATGTGTGCTCTTCAAGCGTCAGATCAGACTCAGCAAGGTAGGTCGCGAGATCGATGATCGAGCGAGCGATCCTCTCGACGTCTGGCTGATCGTGTCAAATAGGCTCCAAACTACATCCCAACGATTCTAGTTTGCCCAAACTGAACATTTCCCAAATCTCAAGCACTGGTGATCCTTCCCTCCCTTTCCTCCG
>CALFQW010000045.1 GCA_937919305.1 uncultured Candidatus Saccharibacteria bacterium | reverse complement strand
TGCAGAGGATGATGATGCAGAGGATGATGATGCAGCAGAAGTTGATGCAGAAGGTGATGCAGAGGATGATGCAGAGGCTGATGCAAAGGCTGATGCAGAGGATGAGGCAAAGGTTGATGCAGAGGATGATGCAAAAAGTAGATGCAACTCTTATCTCCAAGAGGTCGAGGCAAAAGTTTGCATAATCTCAGAGCTCGTACTCAGACGTACGAGGACACGTGGCGAGTGACAAGTCAATGACTGCGCTGCTTGTTCGAGCCTTGTGCGCTTCGTGTGCATCAAGCACCCGAATCAACAGCATCTTGATTTTGAATAGATACCTGTCTGCATCGCACGCTGCGATGTGCACTGCACAAATATTATTGTTTTGAACATCTGAATCGATGACTACGTTGTTGATCCGCTTTCTCAGGTTCGTGATCATGATGTCTCTAAATCGATGACGTCTCGTTTTGCTCTCGGTATCGGTATGGGCGTCTGCATAACCTCTGAGCTTGCTCAGGGATGTGTGAGGGCACGTGCCGAGTGACGTCGTTTCATTGCGAGGGCATGCAAGCTGAGCTTGCTTACCGAACATCTTGTACATGAATCAACGACGTCTCGCCTTGCAGTAGGCATCACTGTAAAACGTCTGCATAATCCGTGAGCTTGATGTGGGTAAGCGTGGAAGAAAAATCGTTGACTGTGTTGCTGATACGACCCCTTTCTTGTTCGCGATCTTGATGCATCGGAATCGGTATGAGTCGGAATCAGTGTAAGACCTCTGCATAATCTCTGAGCTTGCGTTGGGAAAGATGTGAGCACGCGTAGAATGACTGTACTGTTGATTCGAGATCTGTGCGCTGCATCTGAAGCAACAGTGTCTCGCTTTGGATTCGGAATCGATGTGAAACTTCCGCATAATCTCTGTGCGCGTGTTGGGAAGGACGAGGAGACGTGCCGAGTGATGAGTCGTTGTTCAAGAGGTTTATGCAAGCTCTGATTGCTTCGTGATCATGATGCATCTCAATCGATATTGTGTTCACTTTGATGCGATAATGGTGTGAAACGCCTGCTGCGGTCTGGAATGCGAGCGCAGTGGTAGTGCAGCTCTTTTGAAGGTTCTCGGTTGTCGTTCATGAACCGTTGCAAGAAGCGAAACACGAAACGAAAAACCTTAGTAGAGTGTCCTGATTCTTGTTGTTGAAGTTGATCGAGAAGGCGTGCTCTTTGCGGTTCTCAGACGGCTTATCGTCGAATTCTGCGTTCAGCACGGCGTTTGAGACATGTTGACATGGCTGTCACTGAAGCCTACTCAAGTTTTTGATTGCTGAAAAAGTGAAAAGTGAACAGTTGTTTTTTATAGTGAAATAACTAACCCCTCTGGGTGGCATCCCTCGATACACCCAGGACCCTATAATAATCGTCGCGATTATTAATCATTCTAAAAGACTAAAACAAATAACTAAATTAATATTAATACTATCTCCCCTGCAAATTGAATATACTTTATTGGTAACAGGCAGTTCATAAACAAACAAGGTAATCTCCAGGATACTATCGCAACCCAAATTAGCCAAAAGACTATCATAATATACACCAGCACTATTATGGTAAGAATCTCCAATTAGAACGCTATCTCCTA
>CALFQW010000044.1 GCA_937919305.1 uncultured Candidatus Saccharibacteria bacterium | reverse complement strand
CTTTTTTGCCTTGAACTTGAACGAGATCTTGCTCACGAGTTGCGTTGGCGGTAACGAGTCCACCAGCTACAACGAGACCGACGAAGAATGATAAACCAATTCCAGCGGCACGCCCAGAAGACGTCGAGATATTTTTGATCGCTGCTACTAGACCGAATAGGAATATCGCTGCACCAGTTGCTTGCAGGAAGAAGATGCGCCAATCCCAAGCTAGCGAGTTTGAGAAGTCTAGCGTTGAGCCATTGCCGTTGTAGGCGCCAACGATTAGGAGTGCCGCAAGGCCTCCGATAAGTTGAGCTGCCCAGTAGAACGGCACCTTCACAGTGTCGAGCTTATTGATGGCCCACAATCCAAAGGTTACCGCTGGGTTGAAGTGGCCCCCCGAGACCTTCATGAGCCCGAGGAGTAAAACAGTGAGACCAATACCTGTTGCGAGAGGTTGGTCCGCAGGTGCTGTCAACGCCACAAGTGCAAGACCCAGTGTACCGACAGCCTCGCCGATAAGAGATTGCGGTGACACTGTTGCGAGCCGAGTGACTAATGGCGAGGTTGCTGCAGTTGAGCTGACTACCTTCGCTGTTGTTTTCTGAGAAGCAGTTTTCGCTTTTGTTTTCGGTTTTGCCTTACTTGCAGTCTTGGCTTTTGTCGCCATCTTTCTTTCCTCCTGAGTTTATACCTATGTTGCGAAGTATATCATGAAGGCTATAATGGTAGAAGTTTTGCAATTCGTAAATATATGGTTAGATCAAAATGAATGAATGGTTACTACTACTTTTAGCTGCAACTGCCGGCTCGCTTTTCTCTTTGGTGGGTGGTTTTCTCTTGTTGTCGCGGAAGATATCAGTAGAAACAATTCAAAGGTTTGCGGTCCCATTCGCAACTGGGGCTTTGCTGGCAGCCGCTTTTATTGATCTGTTACCCGAGGCTTTAGAGGGGGGTGTGTCACCAAGAGAAATACTGCTTTATGCTCTGTATGGGTTCATCGTATTTTTTATACTCGAACGATTCTTGGGGTGGTTTCATCATCATCATGAGCACGATGATCATACTGTGCGTAGTAAAAAGAAAAATAAAACAACCAGGTCACTAGTCGTTATCGGGGACACACTACATAATGTCATTGACGGGTTAGTTATAGGAGCCGCTTTTTTAGCGGATCCAACAACAGGTATTGTTACAACGATTGCCATCGCTGCGCACGAAATCCCTCAGGAGATTGGGGATTTTGGTTTACTCCTATCGCTTGGCATGAGGAGACGGAACGTGCTCGCAGTCAATGTTGTGTCTGCACTCGCAACGGTGATCGCTGCATTTGCCGCCTACGCCCTAGGTTCTTCCGTCGATGGTGTAGAGCCATATCTACTAGCAATCGCAGCGGGAATGTTTATTTATATCGCCGCCTCCGATCTAGTGCCAACAATCCATACTGAAACGAATAGAACCATTGCAAATTATCAGACGATCATATTGCTTACTGCAATTGTTTTGGTCGGATTAATAACCAATAGTTTGCATGGTTTCATAGAGACAGGGAGTCACTCCGAAGAGTCTGCGCATCGACACGAAGCCGATCACAAAAAAAAGTCACAATCACTGATAGAATAGTTTTATGGGATTATTTCTACGACAAGACGAAAACAAGTCAGATCTTCAGAACAGAGTAGCTTCAGAGCTACAAGAGCGGCTAAAAGAAAGAGATATTAAGGCAAAGGAAACTGACCCTAGTTTTCTTGATAACAATCATCAAACTCGTCCAGCGGGTATGATCATCATGGTACTATTTGTCATCCTGATGGCTGCAATCGCAGCGTTTGCATTCAATATTTCCCAAAACTAACAGAGATGAGTATACTGTTCCTATGAATAAAGACGTTGATATAGACGCTGTTCGCAGCACTTTGCTACAGCGTTTTGACGATCTAGACGTAAAGTCAGACATACTGAAAGCACCAGAGCTAAAAGAGCTTTTTGCTAATATTCGCAGTGTTAGCGAAGATGACAGAGCTGCGTATGGCCAAGGTGTCAATGCTCTGAGGAAAGAGCTAGAATCAATGGTCGCAAAGAAAGCAAATCAGGCAGATGCGCTCGCGCCGATAGACGTAACGGCACCTATGGATGTAAATGCGCAACCGCCGTCTTTACTGTCTGCTCTTGATGGCTCTCAGCATCCTGTGACAAAAGAGATAGCGGCACTATCGGCAATATTTGAACGCATGGGGTATGTCGTTGAAGAGTCAAGAGAGATCGATGATCAGTACCATATGTTCGAGAGTCTTAATTTCCCAGCCGATCATCCGGCGCGTGATGAATATGACACCTTTGTTGTTGAGCAAACTGACAGCAACGGAGATAAGCTCATCGCCCCCGCGCACACTAGTACAATGCAAAACCGCATACTTCAGAA
>CALFQW010000043.1 GCA_937919305.1 uncultured Candidatus Saccharibacteria bacterium | reverse complement strand
TACCTGTTCTCATTCCGAACACAGAAGTCAAGCTCAGCAGCGGCGATTATACTGCGAAAGTGGGAAACTAGCACGATGCCGAATTATACAAATAACCCTCCGGATCAGGAGGGTTTTTGTTTTATCCACCGTTTTGCGCTGTGATAAAATGATCGGCAGGTACCATAAGCAGTTATTATGCTCAAAAATAAACAAGATATCATCACAAAAGTACGAGAATTTCGGGAGGGGTATAGAGGGAAACCCTGGTATATCAAGGCACTACCTGCGCTACTTTTTGTGATAGTAGCATATGGAGCTAGCTCGTTAGATCGGCAGGTAAGCTTCTCATTTGCGAGAGAAAATTGTATGCACAGACCAACGTTGTTGCCAGGAAAGTATTCTACGACGTCCGAGCGGTTCTCTATGGCGTATGAAGGGGTTGAGCCGGACTCGTGGCAGCTTTTTGCATCGAAGCTCTGTATACGCCCCCTGATGGCCCCTGAACAGAATGCTAGTCAATCAGTCAGAGCTTCATTATTTGGAGTGCCCTTCCTCTTTCAGAAGGGTGCCGTAGTCAGTGTCGATGATCTGCCTCAGGTTTCGAGAACCTCTGTTGGTATAGAAATCCCCGTGAGCAAGCCTTTGCGCTTACGTATGTCGTCGGTTGACACAACGTTCCAATACACACTAAACGTAGGTAAAGACTCGGTCGAATGTAATCTCGAGAGTGGATCGCAAGAGTGTGATATTCCATCGATGAAGTTAGCACAAGGCAAGCAATACAACCTCTCGATAGATCGTAGTTTCAGCGGTAAAAAGGTAGCCACCGTACTGTCTAAGGATGTGACGACGCTCGATCCAGTGGTGGCAATGGCCAGCTCGATCAAACCAGGTGAAACAGTCTATACGAAACCAGAAGAACTCAGCATAGACTTCAATAAAGAGTTGAAGAAGATCAGTGCAAAGCTTGAAAAGCAAACCGGTGAATCTTTTCAGGCTATCGAAAGTAAAGTGTCCTTCACCGACAAGAGAGCACTAGTGAGTTTTGATGAGCTAGATAGGTCGAGCAACTATCGGCTTGTTATACGAGATGTAGAGGCAACTGATGATAGTACGCTAGAAGCGCAAGATTATATTCTGCCGTTTACTATGTCTGGTGGTCCGAGGGTTCAGAGTATAAACATAGGTAAATCCGGAGTAGCTATAGGAACTATCGTTCAGATCAGATTTGATCAGAACATCCATCCCTCACAGGATTTATCGCCGCTGGTGAAAACGGCAAATATGAGTTTACTCGCTAGACAAGGGAACACCTTGAAATTTAGTACTTCTGGTGTGCCGTCATGCGCTGATATATCTGTTTCCGTAGCAAAAGGCCTCCAGAGCGAGCATGGTATTCCGAGTACGGTAGATTGGGGCTATTCATCGAGGACTTTGTGTCAAACGGTGATCTCCATCGGCTCGACGGTGAAGGGTCGTGCGATTACTGGCTATAAGTTCGGAAACGGGCCGCAAACAGCGCTCTTTGTTGGCCTAACGCACGGTAATGAGAAGAGTTCGTATAGTTTGCTGAGCGCCTGGATAGACGAGCTCGAGTCCAAAGCTCGTACCATACCAGCTGATAAGTCGGTTGTCGTTATCCCGGCACTGAGTAGGGATGGTCTTGCAAGCGGGCAGCGTCGCAATGCGAACAATGTTGATCTTAACCGTAATTTTCCTACCGCCGACTGGAAAGCAGACGTTACTATGCCGGGAGGTGAGATGATCGCGGGTGGTGGGGGGAGCGCGCCACTGTCTGAGCCCGAGTCACGAGCTATCGCGAGCTACACTCAGTCAGTTAGGCCTTATCTGGCTCTTACTTACCATGCGATAGGCGGGCTGATTACACCCAACGAAGCAGGAGGTTCGGTAGGTTTTGCACAGACGTACTCTCGAGTCAGCGGCTACAGGGTGTCGCCGAAGTCTCAAGCATCAACAACATTTGAATATGACACAACTGGAGCGTATGAGGACTGGTTGTATGAAAAACCCGGTATAGCGGCCCTACTTGTCGAATTATCTAGTTACAGCAACCCTCATACTTCACGCCACTTTCCCGCTATGTGGTCCATGATTCGCTAGAGGACAAACGCCAAGAATTATAAATAAATAGCGGGTTCATAAGGGTCAAGGATCCTCACTTCCCGGGAAGGCCACTACATTACTTACCCGAATCACGTACTAGACGGACTTTTATACCAAATCAAAAAACGACCTCTCTCGCAGATGGGGTCGTTTTTTTATACGAAACTACTGTTTCGCAGGTGCCTACATATGATGATATAGCACGATATGCATATATGCAACAGTTATATAAACAGATAAATATAGTATGTAAATATTGACATAAACACGTTGTTATGCTAATGTAAATACATACACATATCGTGTGTGATATAAAGTAATTTGGGAACAGAGGTAGCTAGGCAGATGTATCGCAGATCTGGCTAGTTTTTTGTTTCAAAAAAGGGAGACATAACGTATGTCAGGCACTAAAGAAGGCGGCAAAAAAGCTGCAACTACAAACAAAACTAAGCATGGCAGTGACTTTTATGCACGTATCGGTGCTAAGGGTGGCCGTAAGGGTACAACGGGCGGCTTCGCTGCCAACCGAGACCTCGCACGTATAGCTGGTGCTAAAGGTGGTCGTATCAGCCGACGCGGTAAAGCGCAGGTTGCGACAAAAAAGATCGACATAGTTTTATAAAAGACTAGTCTCACGCTTTTCAAAAAAACACCTCTCATGATCAGAGGTGTTTTTTGGTTGCATATCTCCTGAGCTCTGTTCGCTTAGCAGTGTTGGTGTGCCACTCGTTGCTACATGCGATGCAGCGATATTTTTTTTGATCAGTCTGTACGCCGGTTTGGGAGCAGTGTGGACACTTGCTCCGAGCGTGTAGCCACTCTCGATATGATTCGAGATGATCATCGACAACATCTTCAGGGATTGTCAGGCCATATCGCGGCGCCAGCTCCTCTATGGCATGCTGCCACGCTTCTTGCTCCATGCGTAGCAGAGCGGCGTCAGACGAATGATCGGCATGCTGCAGGGAGGCGTGAGCAAGCTCATGTAGCAGTATGTAGGTGTCGCACTGATCATCCATGTATATCGATTGTTCTTTGGATGACCAGTATGTATCATTACTGGCTTGAAAATTTATATCAGGGTAATCCCGTGCCAGTTTTTTAACGAGAGAGCTTGTTTTTCCCATGATAGTAACAGCCATATATGACGGCCTCCTCAGGATGCTGAGCTTGTTTTAACGATGGTGTGACTATGTGATCAGGAAGGTGTGAGTCGAGTAGTTTTTCCAGATAACTACCGTACTGGTCAAAGTACGAGCCGACACTTCCACCGATGATTACGATATCTGGTTGCAGTATAGGTATCATGACGAGGAGCCCTCGGGATATTTTGTCAGCGATTTGCTCCCATATTTTTGGCTCATGGATGTCTTTTGCCATCTTTCCGTATGTTGAGACGATTGCTCTGCCAGATGCAAAACTCTCCCATTCGCGAACCCTACCATCGTATTCGATGTAGATATGCCCGGCCTCGCTCTGAGCGGTCCCTGGGG
This sequence comes from uncultured Candidatus Saccharibacteria bacterium, assembly GCA_937919305.1. Lineage (GTDB taxonomy): Bacteria > Patescibacteriota > Saccharimonadia > Saccharimonadales > Saccharimonadaceae > CALFQW01. The sequence goes on along the minus strand of CALFQW010000043.1, from coordinate 12,798 downwards.
CAATCTCTCCGTCCAGTATGATTCCGCTGCCGATCCCGGTACTTATGGTTATGTACAAACATCCATCGGGGGTGTTCTTGAGTGCGTGTGCTTCTGCGAGACCCGCTAGATTGGCATCGTTTTCAACGAATACCGGGCAATCTAGTGTGTTAGCGACTATTTTTCCGAGATCGAGATCCTGCCATGGCAGATTACCGCCAGCCCATGTGACGATATTATTCTTTATGATTCCTGGTATACCGATGACAACCGCATCGATTTTCTTGCCATCAGAGACGTCAGTTAGCTGCCCAATGAGTTGATGAGTATATTCATTCTCATCTTTAGGAGTAGGGAATTTGATAAGTTTCCCTGGTTTGCCGGCACGGTCAAAGCACGTGATAAGCGTTTTAGTTCCCCCGGTGTCAACGGCAATTATCATGCCGCTCAGTATAGCATGTAGGCTAGGCCAAGGGACCTGTTGCTCTATCTGTTTATCTTGGTATAATATCTCCAAAGTAAAGAGGTACATGATAATGAAGAGCGATCAAAGAGGGGGCATCGTCAGTTTTGTTGTAGTCGGCGTTGTTCTAGCGGTACTGCTGCTCGGTGCGCTATACGCTTCAAAGCAATACGCTCGCAATGTTCGCGATGGAGGTAATTCTGATCAAGTTGCGCAAGATCCGAATGCAGGAGCAGCGAATCAGACACAGCCTAAGAGCGAAGATAAGCCGTCCAGCGAATCAACACAAGGCTCTCGAAATAGCTCATCGGCCTCAGAGAGCGGACAGTCGTCTACACCCAGTGCAAGCGGTTCTACCGATTCCAGCCGTCAATCTCCATCGACTGAATCTACAGCCCCTACCAGCAGCGGCCGGATAGCGAACAGCGGTCCTTCAGACATCCCGGCTACGGGTCCATCGGAAGTATTTGCACTGACTGCAGGAGCTGGTTTTATGGTTTTCGCTGCGTACCAGTATCTTCTATCTCGCCAGCACTATCGCCATAGCGTACTGACGAAGCGATAAATCTTCAGAACCTGCTTTTTGCAATTGGGGTGGATAAGAGGTATACTTATAGGCAATTCTTTGGGTGTTCGTATGCACATTTTTTGTTCATGCGGACGTAGCTCACAAGAAAATACATTTATGAAGGGAGTTTGGTAGTACTTTTCGAAAAAAATCTACCACAAAGTAACTATGGCAACAGCCAAAAATATAACTATGGATGACCTGCTCGCAGATGAGAAGGTTGGTCAACTTGTACAGGGTGAGGTAGCAGAGGGAACAGTCATGAGCGTGCGTAAGCACGAGGTACTGATCGACCTCGGACCACTTGGTGTCGGGTTCGTGCCACGCCGAGAGATCGGTTTTGGTCAAAAGCTCGAGGAAGGCTCCTCTGTAACCGCGAGTATCGTTGATACCGAGATGGAGAACGGCTACGCACTCTTGAGTCTTCGCAAAGCCGCAAAAGATCGAGGTTGGGATGAGATTCAGCGCATTGTCGATGACGGCGACACTATCGAAGTAACTGCCTATGATGCAAATAGAGGTGGACTGCTCATCGAGCTCGAAGGAGTCCGAGGATTTCTACCTGTATCACAGCTCAGTGCAGAGCATTATCCTCGAGTTGGAAGCTCAGATAAAGACGAGATCCTCCAGCGCCTAAACGGGCTCGTTGGTAAGGGTATAAAAGTACGTGTCCTCGATGCGGACCGCAAAGCAAACAAGCTTATCTTTTCTGAAAAAGAAGCGATACGCGAAGGACTTGCAGATCGATTTGCAAACCTCAAGGTTGGCGATGCAGTGAGCGGTGTTATCACTGGTGTCGTTGACTTCGGTGCATTCGTGAACGTTGAAGGCATCGAAGGTCTTATACATATCTCTGAGATTAGCTGGGAGCGTGTGAACAATCCTGGTGACTACGTGAAGGTGGGTGATACGGTCGAAGCAAAGATCATCAGTATCGACAAAGATCGTCTCAGCCTTAGCCTCAAACAGCTACAGGATGATCCGTGGCTGACAGAGGTTGAAGCCTTCAGCAAGGGGAGTACAGTTGACGGCACAGTGACACGTATTACACCGTTTGGTGCATTCGTGCAGATCAGCCCAGCTGTTGAAGCACTCGTGCATGTCAGCGAGCTCGGTGGCGGCGAAGACGCGGACCCAGAAAAAGTCTTCAAGCTCAATGAGCGCAAATCTTTCAAGGTTCTCGATATCGAGAAAGATAGTCGCAAAATATCACTTAGTCTGAAAAAGTAACACATTTGCTAGGTTGAGGGCGGAACTGCCGGATCGCGGGTCCGCCCAACTACCCAGCAAAAGGGAAGGAGCAGCTCAAATCTATGGCCGAAAAAGTATTACAGGTTGCAGAAACAATCACAGTAGGTGAGTTAGCTGATAGCCTTCAGCTCCCTGTTACAAAGCTCGTTGGAGAGCTATTCAAGAACGGTATCGCAGCGACGGTCAACCAACGCATTGACATCGAAACAGCACAGATTATCGTTGATGAGCTAGAGCTCGATGTCCAGTTAGAGCAAAAAGAAGCGCCAATCGAGCAAGCTACTGCTCGAGCTCTCGGCGATAGCGCTACAGAACGCCCCCCTATAGTTGCAGTGATGGGGCATGTTGACCACGGAAAGACGAGTCTACTCGATGCTATATTGGATCTCAAGGTTGTGAGCGGAGAGGCTGGCGGTATCACGCAGCACATCAGTGCGTATCAAACGGTACGGGGTGATCGATCAATCACTCTTCTCGACACCCCTGGTCATGAGGCTTTTTCTGCACTACGTCAGCACGGTGCAACACTGACAGATGTTGTGATCATAGTTGTAGCCGCTGATGATGGCGTAAAGCCGCAAACGATAGAGGCTATCAAGTTTGCTCGCTCTGCGAATGCCAAGATGGTTGTTGCCATCAATAAGATGGATAAAGAAACTGCAAATCCAGGTCTAGTAAAGGGCCAGCTCGCCGAACACAAGGTACTCGCCGATGATAAAACCTGGGGCGGAGATGTCCCGATGGTTGAGGTCTCAGCAAAGACAGGCGATGGGATCGATACACTACTCGATACGGTACTGCTTGTAGCAGATATCGAAGAGCTCAAGGCAGACGTCGATGTCCCATCTGAAGGACTAGTTATCGAATCTCATATGGAGGTCGGCAAAGGACCTGTTGTGAGTGTGCTAGTACAACATGGTGAGCTTCGTCCTGGACAGTTTATAGTTGCAGGAAAAACCTATGCCAAGGTTCGAACACAAACCGACTACGCAGGTAAGCCGTTGGCCATCGCTGGCTCTTCGACTCCCGCTACAGTAACAGGCTTCAAGGAAGTTCCGAGTTTCGGCGATCATTTCGTCGCGGTCAAAAATGAAAAAGCCGCACGTGCCCAAATCGCCAAGAACAGGGCTTCAACCGAACGCGATCAAGCTCAGACAAATGTCACTGGCTCGGACCTGCTGCGTATGATGAACAAAAAAGCCGAGTCTCAAGAAGTAAACGTCATCGTCAAGGCTGACGTGCAAGGATCTCTCACTTCCGTAACAGACAGCCTCAAGCTACTTGATAACGACGAGCTGACAGTCCGTATACTCAGCTCAGGAGTCGGTAGCATCTCGGAAAATGACGTTCGTCTAGCTGCTGGATCAAATGCGGTCATATATGGCTTCAACATCGCGTTACCACCTGCTGTGAAGCGTCTTGCAGCTCGTGACAAGGTAAGTATTCGCATATTCAAGGTGATCTATGAGCTGCTCGATGATGTCCGAACCGTGATGGAAGATATGTTGAGCCCAGAGGTTGTCGAGACCGATCTTGGTGAGCTCAAGGTACTCGGCGTATTCCGCACCACAAAGAGTGCGGTCATATGCGGTGGAGAAGTATTACGCGGCAAAGTTGTGCCGAACGTTCTCGTGCGCGTTGAGCGTGGCGGAGAAACAGTCGCGGAGGCTGAGGTGACCAAAGTACAGCGTCAGCAACAAGAGGCCAAAGAGGTCTTCGAAGGTGAGCAGTGTGGGCTCGAGCTCAAAACCAAGACAAAGCTTACTATTGAAGAGAATGATCGACTCCATTTCTTTACTCGAGAACTCAAGAAACGTACCCTTAGCGCCTAGTAGAAAAAGTAGTATACATAACTAGTTCAAGTATAAGCATCATATTGATGCTTATACTTGACTTTTTATCAATAAAGTGCTAGTATCTTCTATAGATACACACATACTAAAAAAACCGATAGAAAGCACTTTAAGAAGAAGATATGTCAGGACCAGAGTCGTCTCAATCAGAATCGTCCAGTCCCAGTGAGCAATATCAGCTCGTTGAACAAAGACTCGACCGATTGCCAGTTTCCGTGAAGAAGCAATTAGAATCTTTGATTGATAAAGGCATACATGACTTTGCTGCGTACGCCGGAGTAGGTGATCAGCCCAAGGATCTTCCCGAATCTTGGCGTGAAGATATAGATGGACTAACTTTTGAAGATGTCGTTGAAGTGTTAGCCGAGAAGATTACCAAGTCCGATGATTATCTACCAAGTCCTGCTGAGGGCGCCTCGAGAATCAGTAGGCGGAGCTATATTGAAAAAGCAAGCATTGTTTGCGATGGCATTGTAGCGCTAGCAGGAGAATCTTTTAAAAGGGGCGAGGTAGTCGATAGAAATGCGCTTGCGACCACAACATCTTCCGCTCAAACGGCTCATGTGCCTATGACTACTCAGCCAGTATCTAGCTCTAGTACAACTGCAAAAGCAAGCGCGCCACCAGCCCCACCGAAGTCTACCCAAAGTCCTACTGCAGCAAACACACCAACACCACCGAACACACCAAGTCCACAACTTAATACACCTAATGCACCGCAACCACCTACAAGGAGAAATAACAAGATGGCACGTAACCTAAAATCAGCACCAGAAACCCAAGCAGAAAAAGACGCGCGTTATGACGAGCAGGCTCAAGGCCTCTATGATCTATTGCACAGTTCACCCGACGCTATCGAGCTTTTCCGTAAAGGCCTGAGAGATGATGCCGAAGGTGCACTTGGTCGCACGAAGACAGGTAAGCAAAAATCTATCGACATGGAAATTGACGATGTTAAAGATAAAAAAGTCGTCGATAAGTTTATTCTTAGCCGCCTGGAGCAGCATGACAATGTATTGTTGGGTGGCTCAAGTGATCAGATTGAGCTCGCCAATGCTTTTCTCGAGGTTGCAACTATTGCACATGCTCGGTCCTCAGCTATACGCGAAGACAGTACTGTAACGTTGGCCGGAACCCGCGGTTCAAAAGGCCGTCACGCCGAGACGCACGACAACTTCCAGATCGCGCTGCGTCTACAGGAGCTCATGGCAAACGATGGTGAAGTCGAGGGCAATAGTGCCAATAGCCGTACAGATGAAGAAATTCGTCGTGCGCGACTCGAGACAGTGCTTGGGCTGGGTGATCCTAAAAATCCTGACGCTCTCGGTGCCATCGGCGACATGGAAGACATGCGCAATAAGTTCCGTAAGTCACGCGCCAAAGGCCTCTATGACGTCTCATATGATAACGGTGACTTGAAATTTGAAGAGCGCAAAGGTGTACGTGGATGGGCTCGGCGCACCATGGGATCACGATGGTCAAAATGGTCGCAAGAAGGTGCCAAAGGTGTCGCCAAGAAAATGGCATTTGGTTTTGCGTTCGGTGGTGTTCTTGTTGGCGGTACCGTCGCTGCTGCTGGAGGAGTAGCTGCCGGAGCGGTTGCGGGTGCTGTTGTTACCGCAAAAGCCATAAAATATGGTGCAATGCAGTCTTTTCAGAAGGGTGCAGACAACCTCAAGCTCGATGCCCAGCATGAAGAAAGAAAAGATGAGCTTCGTAAAACACAAAGTCAACTTGATAGAGGAATACAGAATGGTGATGCAATCGATGAGACTGCATTGCTTCATGATGAGCGCGAGCGCATAGACAAAGCGCATAGCAAAAAGTTCCGCTGGCAGATGGGCTCTGCTGCACTCGCTGGTGTGGGTATGGGCTGGGTCTCTGGATTGTTTGAAGGCGTTCATGACATGTATTCTGGCGCTGATTCGGGCAAAGATGGGGCTTCGATCAAACTATTTCCAGGTGTTAACGCCGAAGACGGTGGCGTATCTACCGATGTACCCGATCTACCGAACGATGATTGGTTCTACGATTTTAACCGCGATGATGCAGCTCCTGAGATTGGATCAGCTCCGGATGCTCCCGAAGTGAGTGGCGCCGATGCACTACAGGCCCAGCTCGATGACCTACAGTCACAACTCGATGATCTCGATGAAACGAATGATGCACTTGCAGCAGAAAATGCAGAACTCCGTGAACTACTGGAAGAGAATGATATAGATGCACCTGAGTCTTCGGTAACTGACATGGGAAGTGGCGGCGGAGCCGGCTTTGATCACATCCAACGACCTGGTATCGAAGACAATCTTAACGGCGGCACGGTATTGCCAGAAACAACAGATCCTAGCGAGTTACAGCCCGGTGATGAAGGATTCGTCGGACCTGTCGCTCCTGAAGCGGAGCCGGTTGATACAGTAGATGCTGAGTCAGAATCAACTGTTGTTGAGAAAAACGACATCAAGGGTAACTGGGTGAGCGGTGCATATGAAAGTGCTGGTCTCACGTATGAGCAGATGATCGAGCATGGTGACAATGCAGTGAAGGCTGGTCACTTGATGGAAGTACATCAGGCAGACGGTAGCTTCTATTATCAGCCAACACTTCGCGGTATCCAGGAATATGGACTCGTCGGTGATCCTACGAGTACAGAGAACGTCGTGAAGGTTCTCGCAGCACACTCAAAGGGTGCACTCGAGATTGCAGCATAAGGTACACTAGTACCATCACTAAATAAGATAAAAAAGAGGAAAAAATGTTCGAAAGTTACTACGATATCCCATACATAGTCGAAACTCTAAAGCTAGAGCCGTATGAACCTGAGTTCAAGACCCAGGTGGTCATGAAAATCATGAAGCTCGTTGATGCTCGATTACTTGAGCGCGTACAAGAAGAGCTGTCTGAAGATCAGATGAAAGCATTCAACGACTGTGCGTCACAGGCTGATGCGGAGAAGTATCTCGAGTCAGTGCTACCTATGAAGCAGATATTTGACGAACAATTTGACGAAGTACTCAAGCTTGTCAACGATAGCGTCAACGGCTAGAACTACACTGAATAAGTGATACTATAGAAGATAGACGTATAGATAACCCGCATGAGGAGTAGTGATGTTTCAGTTGGATAACAAGTTTCTCGAAGACATAGGGCTCGGTGACCTGCCTGAAGATGACAAGAAGTCACTATTGTTAGAGCTTTATAGAGAGTTAGAACTTCGTGTCGGTACGGAACTATCAAAAGGTCTCAGCGAGCAGCAAATGCGAGAGTTTGAAGCGTTTGTTGACCGAGACGAGCCAAAAGTTCGCGCCTGGTTCGATAAAAACCTACCCAACTACCACCAGGCGAAAGACTTTGTACAGTTACAGGCAAACGCACCTGCAGAAGTAGAAGAGATTGTGCTGATCAGTGAGTACGGATCGTTGAAATGGCTCGAGATGAATCGACCAGACTACCGACAAGTTGTTGCGGCGGAGCTAGAGAAACTCAAAGCCGAGATGCTACAGAAAAAAGACACGATACTCGGATCTGACGCTCAAGCAGCGTAGCCGCGAAGAAAAGCCTCACCAGACATCTTTTTGCCAGAAGGGCCGATGAGTTCTGTGATTTCAAGATATGTGTCATCGGCACATGTGATTACTAGCGCTCCATCGTCCAGATGATTCGCAACTCTTCCAGCCGTGACTATAACTGTAGTTTGAGGTAGAGTTATTCGCGTCTTTGGATAGTTGAGATATGCGCGGATCTTGCGTTCGCACTGAGTGGCCGTTTCGGATGCAGGCTGCAGCAAGCCATCTATCTTTGTTAGAAGTGACGTATATGAAACGTCGCTATTTTTTTGTGGTTTTGGCGTCTTCGCACCGGATAAAATATCTGGAAGTATCCTTGATATCAGCTCGGCCCCCTCGCTGCTCAACATTTCGCATAGATCAAACTTGTTCTCGGTACCATCCAGTTCAAAGCTCGACCGCGAGTAAACTGGTCCTTCATCCATACCTACGCTCAGGCGCATGATACTCACCCCTGCTTGGTGATCACCAGCCAAGATAGTTGACTCGATAGGGGTAGGCCCACGGTGTCGGGGCAATAGAGAAGGGTGGAGGTTGATGATGCCGGGCTCTCCGAATACATCTATTACTTGCTGGGGCACTATCCGACCATAGGCGACGAGCACTGCAGCGTCCGGCTGCAGTGCCTTGAGTTCGTCGATGATATCGATAGGGTTTTGTGGTGAGAGGACTGGAATGTTATGCAAGCCGGCGACTTGGGCTACTTCGAGTGGGCGCGCCGAGCGAGATTTACCGTCACTATGGTTAACGACTATTGCCTTGATATCGTATCCATCCGCGATAAGCCTATTGAGCACCGGTGCTTCAGTGCTGTTCAGGCCACTCACCAGACGTTCGTTACCGAAGAATACCAGCTTCTTGGACGTGCTCATAAGACGTAGACTCCAATTCTCCTTTTTCGGTTAATACGAAGAAAGCGTCTTTTTGCTCGCTGATATGATCAACAAAACAAATACCATTGGTATGGTCCACCTCGTGCTGCAAGACTCGAGCTAAGAAGCCGCTCGCTCTGGTGCGTATCTGTTCACCTTGTTCATTCAGTGCTTTGACGCGAACCTTATCGTAGCGCGGAACATGACCGTAAAAGCCCTTCACACTCAGGCAGCCTTCGTGGTCAGTGATGATATCTCCTTCATACTTTGCAATCTCGGGATTGATGAGTGTCACGAAGCTACGATCCGCTTTATCTTCGAAATTACCGCGAACTATAACGATGCGCTCTAGTCGATCTATCTGCACGGCAGCGAGTGCTACTGCTATCTCATGAGGTCGTGAGTCTTCCCAGTCTACGGCAGCCTGTTTCATGTCTGCGATGAGCTCAAGTGTCTCATCTGTAATGATATGTACCTTCGATGATCTCTTGCGTAGACTAGCGTGCGGTAGTGTGATGATGTCGTGTCGTGATGCGGCCATATATGCAACATAGTATAGCCGAAAAACAGAGGTTGAGCTATAGCAGGTTGGTCGGGTCAAGCTCGTGCTGCCAATGCGAGCGGGGTATGTGACGGGACAGATCACTAAGATGGGAACGTTTGGGTGATTTGAGTATGATTTGCCAACGATATGTATCACGCTGTCTCTCGTAAAACGCTGGTGCTGGTCCGAATATTTGCACCGTAGTACCTGCAAGCTTGCGCAGTTCCTCGGCAAGCTTGCGGCTTGCGTGTATCGCTGTTTTTTCTGAGCGATAGCTACAAGTGAGCTTCATAAGATGCGTAAAGGGCGGGAAGTGTAGTCGTTTCCGTTCCTCGATTGCATGTTCGAAGAAACTATCGAAATCTTGTGATAATCCATATCGGATAGAAGGGTGTGATGGTTGATAGCTCTGCACTACAACAGTAGTTGCATGCTGATTCCGTCCAACTCTTCCGACGACCTGAGCAAGGAGCTGGAAGACTCGCTCTGGACTCTGGAAGTCTGGGAGCGAGAGCCCGCTATCGGCTTGTGCTACACCAACTAACCGTAAATGCGGTAGATCCAGGCCCTTAGCGATTACTTGGGTACCGATGATGATCTGTATATTGCCGTCATATAAATCTTGATATCGCTTTTCAACCGATTCGCCCGTCACTGTATCTCCGTCGAATCGAGCTATCACTGCAGACGGAAAGAGTTTTCGTAACTCAGTCTCTATGCGTTTTGTGCCGATGCCTTTGTGGAGTATATCGGCATGTGAACATTCTGGGCAGCTGGTCGGTATACGAGCCGTGTAGTTGCATACATGACAACGTAGATGATGAGCGTCTTCGTGCAATGCCAGGGGGATGTGACACCTATCACATAGCGCACTCCACCCACAGTTGTTGCAGAGTGTTAGTGAGGCGCTTCCCCGTCTATTGTGAAATAGCAGGCTCTGGTGGCCTGCTTCTATATTCTCTGATAGCTTTGCGATCAATGTGTCCGATAGGTAGGTATTTTTCGTGAAACTACCGCGCTGCGTCATATCTATGCTGGTGATAATCGGTTTGCTAGCGCTTGCTGAGGCGACTTTTGGCAGTCGTAGTACGGTGTCTGGTGATATAGTTTTGGCTAAATGATAGTCGGTAACAGATGGTGTCGCGCTGCCGAGCACGAGAGGAATATTGTGATAGCTGGCAAGCATCTTCGCAGCCCTGAGAGCAGAATACCTTGGCGAACTCTCCTGTTTGTATGAAGGTTCATGACACTCGTCTATGACGATCAGACCGAGCTTTCGGATCGGCATAAAGAGAGCCGACCTCGGTCCGATCACAACGCATGGCTTTTCAGAGCGCAATATGTTCAGCCAAGTAGTGTGACGCTCTGACTCGGTCATGGTTGAGTGCGTCACGATAACATCATCGAAGTGGTGGCTGAATTCCGCTATGAGCTGTGAGGTGAGGGCGATCTCAGGAACGAGGACTATACTTGATCGGCCGTCTTGCATCTTGCTCTTGATAGCCTCGACATAGACGGCAGTTTTTCCAGAGCCAGTGACGCCATGCAGCAGGAATGTTTGCGAAACATCCGACGAAACAATCTTCTTGACTGCGCTTTTTTGATCATCATTGAGCACAATATTTGTTCGTTTACGACTGATCTCGGGGGCTACATTCGCTTTCGTGCGTCTTTTCTTCATCAGTCCCGTGGGCAACAATGTCTGCCACACAGTAACCGGGTGCGTGGCATAGTATTCGCTCATCCAGCCGTGTAATTTCACGAGCTCTATAGGTAGTGGTGTTTGGTCTATTATCTTGTCTATCAGTTTTGTATCGAACTGTGGTTTCTCGGTCTGAGATAGAACTACTCCGGGTACGATACGCTTGCCCACAGGGACGGCGACCAGGGTACCGATCTCTAGAGTGACCTCGCTACAGTAGGTCAGAGTGCCCTGGGTTTGGTGCGTAATCTGTAGTGGTGAAGTGAGGTAGTAGTGCATCTACTGACTAGTATACTGCTACAATAAGCGTATGTATTTTAGCTCACGACTCCACGCAGGGTATCAGCTAGCTGAACAACTTGATCAAGCATATAGATATGAGAATTGTTTTGTCGTTGCGTTGACTGATGGCGGCGTGCAGGTCGGCGAGCAGATAGCGAGTCGACTGCACTGTGGGATCGCGTTGTTGCTCGCGGAGTCTATATCTGTTCCTGGTGAAGGAGTAGACTTCGGTGCGATCAACCAGAGTGGGCGATTTGTGTACAATGGCATGTTCTCGGCTGGAGAGATAGAGGAGTACTACACCGAGTTTCACGGATACCTAGAGGATCAAAAGAGAGAAAAAATGGGGCGAATCAACCAGCTCTTAGGTGCGGGTGGGATCGTCGATGAATCAATGCTCCGCGAACAAAATGTAATACTGGTTAGTGATGGACTGCAAAATGGCAGTAGCCTTGATTCTGCGGCAGACTTCTTGAAGCCGCTCAAGATCCAGAAAATGATCGTCGTCGCGCCGATAGCATCTGTTGAAGCAGTAGATCGAGCGCATATTTTGGCTGACGAGCTACGGATACTATCTGTGACAGATAACTACCTCGCAACAGATCATTATTACGACGTAAACGACGTGCCGAGCCACGAGGCAACCATCGCCATGTTGAACGATGTCGTACTAAACTGGCGCTAAAAAGTGAAGTCAAGACTTGTGCTGTGCTACTCGAAAATGTAGAATAATTATCAACGCATATAAATATATAAGAGGTATGTAAGTAGCTATATGTTGGATGTTTTTATCACGTCGAGAGTCCGTCGCAAGATCATTGTCGTGTACGCAAAGTACCCTGATTTTCGCACTCACGTCAGAGGTCTCGCAAAGTTAATCAAGGAAGATCCGGGCAACATCCAGCGCGAACTCAAGCGACTCGAGAAGGTAGGTTTCTTGAGCAGTGAAAAGCAAGGCAACACAAAGATCTATTCGACAAACAAGCACTTCACGATTTTCAAAGAGCTACAAAGCATCGTCATCAAATCCCAACAGTCCCAAGCTACTCGCAAGCGAACAGGCGACGCCTAACTCCAACAACTAGGAGGCTCTCATGCGCTTGGTAGAAGCAGTTCTAAAGAGTAGGAATCTTACAGACGACGTCGAAAGGCGTCGTTTTTTGCAGCCCGAATACGAGGCATTTAGACATGATCCATTTCTGTTGCCAGATATGAGGCCAGCTGTAGAGCGGCTAAGGAAAGCGCGAGATCATAAGGAGCGAGTTGTCATATATGGCGACTACGATATCGACGGACTGACGGCGACTACATTGCTACTGGATGCATTTCGAAGCTTTGGTATAGATGTGAGCACTTTTATCCCGAATAGGTTCATAGAAGGCTATGGGTTGAGCTCAGATGCGATCACAACCTTGGCTGAAGGTGGTGCGCAACTCATTGTGACGGTTGACTGCGGTAGCTTGAGTCACAAAGAGATAGATCATGCGAATAGTCTGGGTGTAGATGTGATCGTTACCGATCACCACTCTGTTGCTGAGACTATGCCGGCCGCCATCGCGACGATCAACCCGAAGAGGCAAGATCACGACTATCCCTTTATTGATCTAGCCGGTGTTGGAGTCGCGTTCAAGCTTGTACAGGCATTGCAGACGGAGATGGAGGGCTTGCCGGCAGGTCACGAGAAATGGCTACTTGATCTCGTGGCGCTTGGTACGGTCTGT
>CALFQW010000042.1 GCA_937919305.1 uncultured Candidatus Saccharibacteria bacterium | reverse complement strand
CGGCGTTTACTAAAGCACAACCGTTTTCAGTCGGCTCAACGTTCTGAGCTCCGTAGAGCGATTCGAGTTCAGCAAGGCCGATCTCCGGCTGGCGTCCGAGAATGCAGATATTCATAGATACATCCAGTATACTGGTTTCATGACGTTTAGAGGGGTATTAAACGCGTTAACCTTCGCAATAGTTGTCTTGCTCTTGTGGTTATTGCGCGATGAGCTGGTTAGAGCCTGGGAACTGCTCGGACGAGTTGACCTCTGGTTATTGGCACTCATCATCCCACTACAAGGACTGAGTTACTACGCGAGTGGAGCGACTATGTTCTCTTTCCTGAAACAGCGAGGGCATATGAGCAGAGTGACAGGATGGGATACGACTCGCATGGCCCTGGAGCTGAATTTTGTTAATCACATACTACCGACGGCTGGCGTCTCAGGTGCTTCGTATATGACGTGGCGTCTATCGAAACTCGGTGTTGGCACAGGACGTGCAACTTTGGTGCAAGTTGTTCGTTTTGCGGCAATATTTGGTTCATTTATCTTGTTGCTCATGCTGGCTGTGTTGCTAGTCACCCTTGATAACGGTATCAATCGGTTCACCATATTGACGTCGAGTGCTCTCGTCTCAGGCCTGTTAATCGGAGCGATGATCGTGTGGTATGTCATCGATAGCGAGCGTCGTCTGAACATCTTTTCAGGATGGATCGCTCGTGCAGTGAACTGGATAAGTAGCGTCGTGTTTCGGATCAAAAAACCTCTCATCAGCAAAAAGAGGATCAAGCACTTCCTTGATGAGCTGCAAGATGACTATCGAGCCCTAAAGAAGAACCCTAAACTACTTGGTCGACCTTTTGTCTGGGGTGTGATATTTAATATCACTGAAGTTGGTTTGTTCTTCCTAGCGTTTTTGTCACTCGGGGTTGTAGTCAATCCTGCGATCATACTCATCGCGCTAGGCGTTGCTGCTGCAGTCGGTACTTTCCTGGTAACGCCAGGTGGTGCAGGTGGGTATGAGGCCGTGATGGTCCTCGTGCTAACAACATCCGGGGTGAGCGGAGCGATAGCGCTCGCTGGAGTATTGTTAGCAAGAGTTATCCTGATCTTACTGACTATAGGAAGCGGATATTTCTTTTATCATCAGGCACTGAAGAAGTATGGACGACACCCAGCTTAGTTTTTCTGTTTCCGAAGCTGTCGCGTATATCAATCAAACACTGGAATACGCGTACCCAACCATCGTAGTGGAAGGTGAGGTCTCTAGCTTTAAGGTAAATCAAAACAAGTACGTTTTTTTTGATGTCAAGGATCAGTCATCGACGCTAGGTTGTTTCATGTCTGTTTTTCAGCTGAGGACTCAGCTCGAAGACGGTATGAAGGTGCGCGTTATAGCTCAGCCGAAATTGACCCCATGGGGCAAGTTCAGTCTGACGGTAAGAGAAGTTCAGCCAGTTGGCGCAGGGAGTATCAAAAAAGCATTCGAATTGTTGCTTGCTAAGCTAGAAAAAGAAGGCTTATTCGACGAGAGTAGGAAAAGGTCACTACCAGTGATGCCAAAGCGTATCGGAGTAGTAAGTTCAACTGCAGCTGCCGGGTATGCGGATTTTATCAAACTCATATCTGATAGGTGGGGCGGTTTCGAGATAGTTGTGGCACATACGCAGGTACAAGGTCTTGATGCTCCGCAGCAAATTATTCGCGCACTGGAACATCTCAATACGATGTCAACTCCGCCAGACGTCATTGCAGTGCTACGTGGCGGGGGTAGTATGGACGATTTGAGCGCGTTCAACGATGAGCCGCTCGCTCGCGCTGTGGCATCGAGCCGGGTGCCCGTAGTGAGCGGTATCGGTCACGAAACTGATACAACGATCATCGATCTGGTTGCAGATGTTCGGGCCAGCACACCTAGTAATGCCGCCCAGCTACTTGTCCCTGACAAGGAACATATAAAGCATCAACTGAACGGATATCAGCAGTCTCTAGCAACGTCTATGAGTAGGTTTGTTGTGCAGCTCGATGATCGACTAGATAGTGAGAGAACTGCACTACACAGGAAAGTGGATGAGTACCAGCTAGCACTGCAGCAGCGTCTCAACGTCAGCGCAAAGATGCTTGGCTACTTAGACCCACGCGCTGTTCTGAAGCGCGGTTATAGTCTACTGTTTGATCCAAACGGGGCCGTGATTGGGCAGTCAAAAGTGAAAAAAGGCGATACAATACGGATAGAAACTGAAAAATATAACATAGCCGCAGGAGTTATGGATGTCACAAAAAAGTCTGCAAGATAAACTCAATGAACTGGAGTCTATAGTCGAAAGTTTTGAGTCTCAAGATCTCACCGTCGAGCAAGCCCTAAAGCAGTTCGAGCAAGGTAATCTCATCGCTGAACAAGCGCAAAAAGACATCGATGAGCTGAAGGTAAAGATCTCTGTACTCAAAAAACGCTTTGATAGCCCTGAATGATAGTTTCGCTCATCCTATTAGCGCTGTTTGTGAGCTTCGGATTGATTGCGTTTCGCGGTGCTCCATATGTCCCGACTCTTGCTAGGTCTGTTGAGAAGATTTTCAATTTATATACGTTTAAGAAGGGCGAGAGAATCGTTGATCTGGGCTGTGGCGATGGGAGGGTATTGCGGGCAGCTTCTAGGCGCGGTGTACTGACGACTGGGTACGAGCTCAATCCATTTTTATGGGTCGTTTGTAAACTTATCCCGCCACGAAGAAACGTTGATGTGCGCTTCGCTGACTATCTGCGCGTGAATCTTCCGACAGACACAAAAGTCGTATTTGTGTTCTCAGCAAAGCCATTTATGCACCGTATAGATCGCAAGATGCAAACAGAAGCATCTCGGCTAAATCGAGAACTTTTACTGATAAGCTACGGTGAGCGCTTGCCGGCTCGTGAACCCTTGCAGTCTAGTGATGGATTTAGTGTCTACAACTATAAACCATAAGCCTTTACAACGTAACAGCTCTAAATGTATAGTGGTGATATATGAAAAATAAATCTTCTGAGGCGGGCGAAGTTAACCCACTGCTGATTGGGTGTGTTGTTCTGGGTGTTTTTGTCGTTGGTTTTGCTGGCTTCGGAGTCTGGGCATTCGCCAACTACCTAGATCAAAAGAATAATACTGACGCCAAGATAGCATCTGCTGTCAGCATTGCAGAAGAGAAGCAAAAAGACGAGCTCGAAAAAGATTTCAATATACGGTACGAAAATCCGCACGATATATTCAACGGTCCTGCCGATCTAGGAAAGGTCAGCTTCGAGTATCCAAAGACGTGGAGTTCATACGAAGTATCGAACGGGAACGATGGCGACGGTTATGCCGTCTATTTCCATCCAAACCAGGTGCCTCAGGTGACAGAGAACCAGCAGTACGCACTACGTATGACAGTATTGCCGTTCTCATATAATTCAGTCGTTGAGTCATATGCCGAGCAGGTTAAAGAAGGTTTGATCAAATCTTCGCCTATCACCGTGAACAATTTTACTGGCGTTCGCATAACAGGACAGTTATCTGAAACACGCAAAGGGACGCTCGTTCTCTTCAAGGTTCGTGATAAAACATTACGCCTGGAAACGGACACAGATACATTCCTCGATAAGTTCGACGGCATTGTCCTGAAAACACTCGATTTCAACCCGTAGCTTCACGCGTTGATCACATGCTACACTAGTGTTAGATGAACGAAGGGTCCCGAATTCTGCGAGGTAACAGTGAGTGGGGATCTCTTGGTATGCCTTCTGTTCTAGCTGCTGCACATGAGCTGAAAGCACCCCTCGTACTTATACGTCAGCTCAGCTATCAACTAGAAAATGACGGAGAGATGAGCCAAACTCAATCCCAAGCTAGTGATCGAATACGTATGACAGCCGAGCGCGCTCTTCGATTGGTCGAGAATATTACCCGTACTGCGAATCTCGATGATGCCATGTTCGCACTTGAGCCAGTTCAGGTTGCGGGTTTGTGGCATGATGTCATGGATGAGACCGCACTGTTAACTGGAGAGCATCAGCAAACAGTGAGACTTTCGGTACCGAGAAAAGCGGTTGTAGCTATCGGTCACAGAGAACTCTTGCGTGCTACTTTGCTGGGCTTATACGATAACGCACTTGCTCACAATCCCCACGGAGGCACAATTCGTTTGAGCGCCAAGCGACAGCGTGGGCGCGTCGTGCTCTCTATCCGCGACGAAGGCCCGAAGATCGATGCTAAATCGTACAAAACTCTTGAGTATCGACTCGGAAAATCTGCTCAGCCAATAGGAGCTCGACCGGGCAGTAGTGGCCTAGGGCTCTGGATAGCAGGTGTGTTCGCTCGTGCAATGTCAGCAGAGCTCACGGTGACGCGGCATAGACGAGGCGGTATGACATTTTCACTTGATTTACCTGCGTCTGGACAGCTGTCTTTGATATGAGTAAGCCTTATATATTACTACTAGAAGATGATCGATGGCTAGCAGATAGCTACGCTGTGAGCATTGAGTCGGCAGACCATGAGGTGGTAGTGACCGATTCCGCTCAATCGGCTATCGACATCGTTGATGAATATGGTGCGCCTCGGGCGTTAGTGGCTGACGTGATGCTCGCTGGCGGGACGGTGTTCAGTTTGCTCAATGAAATGGGAAGTTATGAGGACACGAAGCATATCCCTGTTATTCTCAACACGTCGGTTGATGTAGGGCAGTTTCATCAGCAATATCTTGATTCGTACGGCGTGATAGGTGTACTAGATAAAGCAAAATCAACACCGAACAAACTGATCGAAATGATCAAGATATGCCTTGTAAGCAGAGATGGCATGGTAGCTCGATGAGTCGACAAGTGCGAACAAAAGCTATCGTTTTGCGTAGAACGAACTATGGTGAAGCCGATCGCATACTACAGCTGCTCACGCTGGACGAAGGAGCTGTAACAGTCATCGCAAAAGGTGCTCGGCGAGAAAAAAGCAAGCTCGCAGGAGGCATCGAGCTATTCGCCGTGTGCGATGTGTCGTTCATAGCGGGCAAAGGGGATATGGGGACTCTCACGGGGTCGAGATTGGTAATATTTTACGGGCATATTATCGAGCAGTACGATCGACTACAATTCGGCTATGAAGCGATCAAGCAGATTGCGACCGCGAGTCAACAGGTGACCGATAAAGCATTCTTCCATCTGTTAGAGCAGTTATTTGATGCCCTCGATGATCTGGCTATCGACGAGCAAATAGTCAAAAGCTGGTTTTGGCTCCAACTTGCGATACTCTTAGGTGTCGGCTTAAACCTCTCAACTGATGATAACGGAATGAAGCTGGTCGAAGAAAGTCGATATGATTTTGACGAGAGTGAAATGAGCTTTGTATATAAGGACAACGGTCGTTTTACGACTCAGCATATCAAGCTTCTACGTTTGATGAGTGCTCAGTCACCGAAGATAGTATCACAGGTCAAGGATGTGGATATGCTTGTTGATGACTGTCTCTGGCTTTCCGAGCGTATTGTAGCGCGCTGAATAAAAACAAAAACGACCCCAACCTGCACGTTGCTTCTCTGAAGAGAACAACAGGTTGGGGTATCTAGTGTATCTTTCACTTGTTGGTGGGGTCGAGATAGCGGCAGAGTTCGGCGGTCACGGTCTTGATCTCTCTTGATATCAGGATCATTAACCTCTGAGGAAGCTGCTCTACGCCTGCTGCAAAAGCGAGACTGACCAGAGCCTCTTGTAGAAGCTTCTTCGGGTCGAAATAGATTTCCGCGATCTGGTTCTTCGACATCGCTATTTTGAGACGCGCAGTAACGAGAAGCTTCTCAGCCTGTTCAACAGCGTCATTGTCGAACTCAAGCCCGTTGATCGTGCGTCTTGAGTGGCCGAGGTAATGGCTATCTTTGCCCCCTCCGTTGCGGAGAGCTTCAAAGATGGCTCCCAGCTGCTTCTGCTGAAATACGTACTTTCGTTCTCTGGGCATGTCGCCCTCCAATCAGATAGGTACTAGAATACTGTTACTATATACTATTGTTTATTTTTGAGCAAATATTGTGCTCAGTTGGCCCGGCGCTATGATATAATCTTGAGCATGAAGCGTCACTACGCACACATCGGTACAGCTCGCGGGTATGGCTTCGGCCTGTAACACTTCTTTTTGACTTGATAAAAACTTCAAATTAGATCGGAATATGTGATGAATAGTGACGTAAAACTCGAAGATATAGTGTCCCTTGCGAAGCGTAGGGGCTTCATATGGCAAGGTAGTGAGGTATATGGAGGCCTGAGAGGTACTTGGGATTATGGGCCGCTCGGTGTCCAGCTAAAGCGCAACATCATGAACCTTTGGTGGCAAATGTTTGTGGATGCGCGAGACGATATGTATGGCGTTGATGCTGCGATACTCATGAATCAGAAGGTATGGCAGGCGAGCGGGCATGTCGATACATTTACTGACCCGCTTGTCGAGTGCAGTAGCTGTAAGGGCCGTTTTCGAGCAGATAAACTAGATGACCCAAACAAGTGTCCGACTTGCGGCGAGACTGATATCTTTAGTGAACCGAAACAGTTCAATATGATGTTCAAGACAAATGTCGGCCCGGTTGCAGATGAGAATTCTGTGAGTTATTTGCGTCCCGAAACGGCACAGGGAATATTCACTAACTACAAAAATGTGATCGATACGTTTTATCCTGATCTGCCGTTCGGTTTGGCGCAGGTGGGTAAGGCATTTCGTAACGAGATCTCACCGCGCGATTTTGTGTTTCGGTCTCGTGAGTTTGAGCAGATGGAGATTGAGTTTTTCGTGCACCCAGACCGTTGGCAGGAAAGCTTCGATCATTGGGTTACAGAGTGCAAGAGATTCTTCGACGCTCTTGGGCTCGATCCGAGCATGGTCCATGAACTCGAAGTGCCTAAGGATGATCGGGCGCATTATAGTAAGCGGACGATCGACTTTGAGTTTGACTATCCTATCGGGCGAGAAGAGCTGATGGGTCTCGCATATCGAACAGATTTTGACTTGAAAAATATTCACGACAACTCTGGTAAAAATATGGAGTATCGCGTGAAGGGAAGCGACGAGACATTTATCCCTCATGTGATCGAGCCGAGTTTCGGTGTCGAACGAGCGTTGATGGCGGTCCTGTGCTCGTCATATCGTGAGGACGAGCAAAACGGTGAAAAGCGTGTATACCTTGCGCTGTCAGAGCACCTTGCTCCAGTTCGCTACGCTGTGAGTCCTCTCCTCAAGAACAAGCCTGAGCTCGTCGAAAAAGCTCGTGAAGTATACGCAAGCCTAAGCAAAAAATACCCAGGTAGGGTGATGTGGGATGACAACGGCAACATCGGTAAGCGATACCGTCGACAAGATGAGATCGGTACACCTGAGTGTGTGGTGATTGATTTTGACACACTCGAAGATGGAACTGTTACGGTGAGAGATCGTGATACGACTAAGCAAAATCGTAAGATAATAGAGGAGATTTAGTGTACGCTCCTGGCGATATTATTTCGCACACAGATATATGCCTATTTGAAGGATTTACGGTGCAGCAAGGAATGAATTACCATACTGGCCACGACAATACGTCAGTTCTTCTTATGAGTACTGCAAACAATTCGCCATATGACGATGAAATACGTGACAGCGGAAAAGTCATAATATACGAAGGCCACGACACAAGAAAAGATCTTGTAGATGGTTCAGCAAAAAATTATGATCAACCACTGCATTTACCGTCCGGAAGATTGACGGCAAATGGAAAGTTTTTTGAATCTGCTAACTCAGGTATTCGTGAGATAGTAAGGGTATATGAAAAAATAAAGCCAGGAATCTGGACATATAACGGTGCATTTACTCTAGAAAAAGCATGGTTAGAAGATGTTGGTATGCGGAAAGTTGTCAAACTTAAACTGGCAATAGTTCCGGAACAGGGTAGTGTTGGGAGTGTAGAACACAGCGCAAGAAAAGAGCTGCATCAAACAAGAATGATCCCGTCTAAAGTGAAGTTTCAAGTATTTTCAAGAGACAAAGGTGAATGTGTTATTTGCGGATCTACTAATAACTTGCATTATGATCACGATCTTCCTTTTTCGAAAGGAGGGACATCGCTCCTCGCTGAAAATATACGTTTACTGTGTGCTATTTTAGTTTTTAATAATAGTGTCTCCATGTCTCTTCCATAAAATTGAAAATTCTCTCATCTGAATCTGTATTGGAATCATCCATTACAACTGCATATTGTAAATTGGGGCAATTCCCCCACGATTCCATCACTTTCTGCATTTGCTCCTGGTTTTCGGCAAAAACCACTTTTGATTCAGAATTATTCAGGATATACTCCACTTGACTAGCTATAAGGGTAGGATATACGCTAACCGTAGCTGCACCGGAGCAAATGATGCCGTAATCAGACATAGCCCAGCGAGGACTGTTATTGGACAGCAGAGAAACGTTACTGCCTTTACCAATCCCCAAAGATTGGAGACCAAAAGCTATGTCTTTCACCGTAGATCGGATTTCACTTCCAGCTAGCCCTATCCAATTATTTTCTTTTTTGTAGAAATAGAGCTCTTTACTGAGAAACTGATTGGTAACATGGTCAAACATTTGTGAAACGGTTGTAAATATCATGTATAAATCCTTTCTTATGTGGTGATAATCAGGGGCGTATTATAGTACAATTTTAAAAATAAATCCAACTTCAAAATAAGATTCATCCTA